>JAJFLS010000038.1 GCA_021772595.1 Opitutales bacterium | reverse complement strand
AGGCACTGAAGCGCGGCGCCTACGAATTTTTGACGAAGCCGGTCAATCTCGAGAAGCTCGAGATTCTCGCGAAGCGGGCGCTCGAGTCGAAGGATCTGCAAAACGAGGTGCAGCAACTCCACGAGCGGCTCGACACGAAGTTCAGCTTCGAGGGGATAATCGGAAATTCCAACGAATTGAAGCAGGTGATCGATCGCGTCCGGTTGGTGGCTCCGTCGAAGGCGAGCGTGCTGATCGAAGGCGAGACCGGTACCGGCAAGGAGCGCATCGCACAGGCGGTCCACCAGAACAGCAACCGCCCTCAAGGCCCATTTGTTGCGGTTCATTGCGCGGCATTGCCTGCGAATTTACTGGAAAGCGAGCTTTTCGGTCACGAGAAAGGAGCGTTCACCGGAGCAACCGAGCGGCGGATCGGGCGATTCGAACTGGCCGATGGCGGTACGCTGTTTCTCGATGAAATCGGAGAAATCAGCTTGTCGACCCAGGTGAAGCTCTTGCGTTTTCTGGAGCAGCGCACATTCGAGCGAATCGGTAGCTCAAAGCCTATGAAGGTGGACACTCGGCTAGTCGCGGCGACCAACCGCGATTTGGTGGCAATGGTCAAGGAAGGGACCTTTCGCGAGGATCTCTATTTTCGATTAAACGTCGTTCAGATCACGATGCCGCCGCTACGGGATAGAAGCGAAGATCTTCCGATTCTCCTGAATCACTTTCTATCGGAATTCGCGAAAGAGAACGAGATCGAAGCCCCGACCTTCGAGCCGGGAGCCATGCAGTGCCTGCGCCGGTACAGCTGGCCAGGAAACATTCGGGAGCTCCGGAATTTTGCCGAAAACGTTGTGGTTCTGCATCGGGGCGGAGTTATTCACGACTATGATTTGGAGGCGAAATTCCGCGGCGAAACTCGATCGATCGATGGGGAAACTCGGATTGTATCGCCGCTCGACAAAGAGGAGAATGAAAAGCGGCTTTTGCGCGAAGCGCTCGCGGACACGAAAGGGAACCGGACCCGTGCCGCAAAACTGCTCGGGATTAGCCGCCGCACTCTTCATCGCAAGCTCCAGCAGTGGCCGGAGCTGGATGTGAAGGACCGCTGAACGTCATCCTCAAACTAAGAGAAAATCGAGTGATTGCCGAAGTGTAGGAGCCTGCTTGTAGGCTCCTGCATTTGAGTAAGCTCTCAGGTTGACGCGTATGGTTGCTGATCACGAAATACGCTGAGAGGTTTTGGAATTTTCTATTGACTTAGGGAGAAGGAAGTGGATTTTTAGCGGCCTTTCAAATGCGGGCGTAGCTCAGTTGGTAGAGCACCACCTTGCCAAGGTGGCTGTCGTGAGTTCGAGTCTCATCGCCCGCTCCATTTTTCCTCTCAGAGGAAATGGGTACCTAGGAGGTAGGGAGGATCGAGCCGATCCTCCCTGCCTTTTACGGCGCAATGAATCGCTGCTGGATTTAGGTGAAACATTCACTTGAGGAACTCGATTGGGCCAGACAATGTGCTGGCCGTGAAAGCAGCAGATTTTTTCGAGTTACCCGAAAGCATTCCCTATAAGGACTTCTTCGACCCCTCGGCGCGGCCCTGGGAATGGATTCCGAAAATCAAGGATGCCCTCGCGGGTCTGGAAGGGAACGCGAGCGGGTCGAGCGTCCCGACTGGTGTGCATATCGAGGGAGAAGTTTTCCTCCATCCGTCCGTCAAACTGCCACCGTATTGCGTGATTCAAGGGCCTTGTTGGATCGGCGAAAACGTGGAGATCCGCCCGGGCGCCTACATTCGGGGCAATGTAATCATCGGGGCGGGAAGCGTCGTGGGGAACTCCTGCGAGTACAAGAATTCGCTGTTGATGGAGAACACGCAGACGCCGCATTTTTCGTATATCGGCGATTCGATCCTGGGAAGCCGCGCTCATCTGGGAGCGGGCGTTATTCTTTCGAACCTGCGCTTCGACCAGAAAAATATCTTCGTTCGAGTCGGCGTCGAGCTGGTCGATACTGGCTTGAGGAAATTCGGCGCGATTCTCGGCGAAGCGGCGGAGATCGGCTGCAATACCGCGGTGATGCCCGGCTCTATTATCGGAAAGCACTCGCTCGTTGGTCCAGCGACTGCCTTTTCGGGAAACCTCGAATCGGGGCAGCTCTTCGTCGAAAAGAGTTCCCACAGGAAAACGCCGCTTAGCGATTAGCTCTTGAATTGGTCGGTTCGGCTCGCTACATCGAAAAATCGATTTTCATCCATTCGCGTTTCGCGACTTACAAACGAACTTATGAGAATACTCTCCGGCATTCAGCCTTCTGGCATTCTGCACGTTGGAAACTACTTCGGAATGATGCGTCCCTCGATCGAACTCCAGGATCAGGGGGAAGCATACTACTTCATCGCGGACTACCATTCGATGACCTCGCTCTACGATGCGGACTTGCGGCGTGATTATACACGCAGAGTTGCGGTCGATTTTCTGGCTTGCGGTCTGAATCCTGAAAGGGCCGTGCTTTTCAAGCAATCCGACGTTCCTGAGCATGTAGAGCTTTCGTGGATACTCTCGAGCGTTTGTCCGATGGGATTGCTGGAGCGTTGTCATAGCTATAAAGACAAGATCGCCAACGGCGTATCCGCCAGTCACGGACTGTTTGCCTATCCAGTGTTGATGGCGGCGGACATTCTGATTTACGACGCCGACAGCGTGCCGGTTGGGAGTGACCAGAAGCAGCACGTTGAGGTGACACGCGATCTTGCTCAGAAGTTCAACCAGACTTACGGCGAAACTTTCAAGCTGCCAGAGCCGCGTTTTCGCGACGGCGCTGAAACGGTGCTCGGTCTCGACGGGCAGAAGATGAGCAAAAGCTATAACAACGCTGTCGAGATTTTCGGTGAAGAGAAGGCCACGCGCAAGCGGTTGATGAGCATTGTCATGGATAGCCGCACGCCCGATGAGCCGAAGCCAGACGCCGAGAAGAATCTGGCGATCCAGCTCATCAAGCACATTGCTCCGACAGAGATCTACCAAGACGAAGTCGAGAAGCTGAAGGCGGGAGGATATGGATACGGCAATTTGAAAAAGCGGTTGTTCGAACTTTATTGGGAGTATTTTCGTGACGCCCGCGCTCGCCGCGACGAACTCATGAACAACCTCGATTATGTGGACCAGGTCCTGGCAAACGGCGCCGCGAAAGCACGCGAAATCGCTCGCCCCGTCAATCAACGTGCCCGCCGCGCTTGCGGCCTGGATTGATAGTGATTGGGTTTTCGATCTAGGTAGGGAGGACGGGCTCCGTCCTCCGCTTCGGGTTCAACATAGAAAGCCGTTCGTTAAGAAGTTATCAATAAGGGTGGTCTGAAGAGTGTTTTTGGTTGATTCGTTAAGCGAAACCCCCATCGGTCTTTAGTAGCAGCTCTGCATTTATCTAATCGATAGCTATGCCCAATTCAATTATCAATGTGATGATCGTGGACGACTCGCCCACCGCGAGACGAATCCTCAAGGATATCATCAATAGGCATCCCAATATGGAGGTTATTTCCGCGGTATCTGACCCCTATGACGCGGTAGCCCAGCTTAAGCGAAAGGTGCCCGACGTGATGCTCCTCGATCTGCAGATGCCGCGCATGGATGGGATAACTTTTTTGAAAAAGCTCATGACAATCCAACCGCTTCCCGTGGTAATGTGTTCGAGCTTTACGGAGAAAGGATCGGCCGTCTCGCTCCAATGTTTGGAGCACGGAGCAGTGGATATCATCGTCAAGCCAAAGGTCGCTTCTCAGAAAGATATTAAGGAACTGGAAACGCGTATCCAAGATGTCATACAGTCCGCCTCGCAAGCTCGAGTCCGGTCGAAAACT
>JAJFLS010000370.1 GCA_021772595.1 Opitutales bacterium | reverse complement strand
GAATTTCTTCTTCAGTGGCGAGCTTGTGCATCGCAGCGGCATATTTACGAAGAAGCACGTTGAAACCATCCGAGTCATTCCATTGGTAAGGCGGCTTGCCGTAGAGCGCCTTCAGCTTGGGTGTCCAACGAATCGGGTTGGGCGTCATCAAGACGATCTTGGTTTCGCGCGCTCGCAAGGCTTGTACGAAATGCCTCAGGTTTTCCTCGTAGCGTTCGAGGGACACGCGAGGCGCGGTGGCTGCCGGCTGCTTCCACACATCCACGGCGGCATCATTGATCCCGAACTGGATGATCACAGTGTCCGGTTTTTTCGCCAGCACGTCCTTTTCGAACCGCTCCCGCGCATGATCCGTGTTGTGTCCTCCGACGCCGGCATTTACCACCGTCGCATTGGGCAATTCTCTGTCGATCAAATCGGCGTAGATCTCCAATGGTCCACGCGAGGCTGTCGTGGAATCACCAAAAGCGACGATTGTTTTTTCCACAAAATCGCGCTCGTAAAACTTGGCCCGAATACCGCCCTGCATCGTCGTAAGCCAAAGCTCGCCGGGTTTGCGCTCGTAGAGATAGGGATACGACAACCAGCGCCGGCTGCCGTCCTGGGACGCATCCCGATTATGCGCGATCACTTCCGGTTCGGACCAAGTGTTGCCTTCATCGGATGACCATGCGATGGAGAGTTCTTCCCGATGATTGCTGACGGGCGTTTCGGACCAAAGGCCATCACCTCCACTTAATTTCCACTCGGTCTTTCCTTCCGGGTAAGGGCGATTCCAGAGCAGCGCCAGTCGGCCGCTTTTCAATCGCTGCAGCATTCCCGGCGCGCTGCTGGCAGGAATGCCAGACGGTTTGATCTCTCGCCAGAATCGTCCTCCGTCGTGCGAATAGGCCGACCAGAACTCACCCCAGTTAGTGCGGATCAACAGCCATATGCGGCCATCTTCCAACTCCACTATCGTCGGTTCGGTGACACCGCCATGATGCCCTTTGCCTCCGAGATCGATCAAGTTGCTCGCCTGCCATGTCCTACCGTCATCATCCGAAGAATAGGTGAGCACGGCGTGACGGCCGGGATTGTTCAGCATTTTCATCGCGGTGAAAATGATTCTACCACTCTTGGTCTGGATCATGTCACGTACGGCACCGCTCCAGTTCTCGTGCAGTTTTTGCACGTGCCCCCATGTCAAACCGTCGTCTGCGCTGCGCATCACCCAAGTGGGAAGCGTTGCGCCGGGCGCGTCATGTAGCTTGTCGTTCCATGTCCAATTGCGCTCATTGAGATTCATGAAAGCGGCGATAAGGCTTCCGTCCTTCGTCCTCATGAACGCCCGTTCGTCGCTGACCTTGATTCCCTTTTCCAGAGCCCCCTCAAGCGGGCGCGGTTCAGACCAAGTCATGCCACCATCCGAGCTAACTAAGGTCGCTTGGCTATCAATGGCAATCACCTTGCCTTCAGCTGTGTGGGCAAACGGGCCTAACTTGTCAGTGGGGAGCGGGGAAAGCCTTGGATCAAGCCACGTGTCTTGAGCATACACAGCCACTGAACACAGGAGCAAGGAGAGCGTGAGATTCATGAACCGGTTCATTGCTTTATACGACAGCACGCAAGGCGATCAGCGTCCAGATCCAACCTCCTCAAGTCGGCTGCTTCGACACGTCGGGGTGGATTCTGCAATGACTATTGACTGAATAGGCGGAAGACTTCCGAAGCAGGGGTCAATATTCAAGTTCCTCAATCCTTGAGACACAATTACCAAGGCTGGGGGGCAGCTAATAGGGACAATGGTCTCGTCTTCGCTTCAAGCTGAGCCTTCGCTGAGATGATGCGACGGTCTCACTACAGGCAGGCTCAACACAGGCATTCAAATATCAACTACAGCACCCACAAAGACTAGCATTCAAGCGTCCCCTTTCGAAAATTTGCGATTACAATACTAAAGAGAATAGTCACAAAGGTTAGTTGTCTTTTTCCCTTTCTGCCGAGGCGGGATCGGCCCAACTATTGATGCGGGGGACAACAAGGGGGTCAGGCTTTGCCTATTGATGTAGGACAGTGAAAAGGGGGGAAGCAATGACGACTTCCTCCCCATGTCATCTTTTCCAATCACTCTTCGGATTGATCGTAAGCGGCGGCTGTTTTACGCATTTCCGCAAGGTGTTCTTGAGTGGATCGAAGATGTCCATCCATCGCAGCATCGAGATCAACCGGGTTCGGCGGTTCGCGCATCAGCTCGAAATGCCCGTAAGCGTCTTTACCGCGGACTAGGATGACGGGTTGCTGGCTACCGCTTTGGTTCACGGAAGGCGTGATATAACGAGCTACGAAACCGATGCGTGGCTTATCGCTAACGTTTGCTTTAGATCCATGTACAATGTTAACATGGTGAAGCGACATTTGCCCGGGAGCCAGAGCCACATCCGTGGCTTCATCTTCCGAAACATCCACCGCGATTTCCTGTCCGCGACTGAGCAGGTTGTCTTCTGCAAAGGTTTCTCGATGGGGCTGAATGGCCAGCTTGTGGGAGCCTGCTACAACGTGCATGCATCCGTTGTCTATGGAGCTTTCCGTCAGAGCGATCCACGCGGTAGCCACCTTGCCAGAATCGAGGCCCCAATAGGTGGCGTCCTGGTGCCAAGAAATGAAACCTGGATCGTGTGGTGGCTTTGCGAATACGCTGCTTGCCCACAACAATATATCTGGACCCAGCACGGATTCCACTGCGTCCAGTGTCTTGGGATGCGTTACCAGATCATAGGCCCAGCGGTAGTTCAGGAACAGTTGGTGCAAGTCTTCCGTTTTCGCCTTCCCGCCCATGCGATCCTCTATTTCTTCGAGTCCAGTCCTCATCCTCTGAACTTCAGATGGAGAAAGAACATCAATGGAAAAAAGAATGCCGGCGCTTTCGTAAGAACTAATTTGTTCTGAAGTGAGACTTGGGGGCATTTTGCGTTAGGGCTTTGAAGGGGGCGATGGGTTCAAAGTGGATAGGCAACCTTGCGCTTCGAGTCAAGGGATCAGGATGAAGACGCGATGATGTGGACAGTTGACGTCAAGGAAGGGATCGAGGATAGTCGCAGCACCTGAATGCGTTCGATCTACCGCCATCACTCCTTTCGCGTATTGCAACTGACGCTCGCTTTTTCGGCCTCCTTTTTGCGAGCTGAGAGGAGGGAATAAAAGGGGCCAATATTCAAGTTCCTCAATCCTTGAGACACAATTACCAAGGCTGGGGGGCAGCTAATAGGGACAATGGTCTCGTCTTCGCTTCAAGCTGAGCCTTCGCTGAGATGATGCGACGGGCGCACTACAGGCAGGTTCATCACAGGCATTCAAATATCAACTACAGCACCCACAAAGACTAGCATTCAAGCGTCCCCTTTCGAAAATTTGCGATTACATTACTAAAGAGAATAGTCACAAAGGTTAGTTGTCTTTTTCTACCTTTCTGCCGAGGCGGGATCGGCCCAAGAAATTTACAGGGCGATAGATGAATGGGGAACGTGTCGGCGGGAAACGATACCTGTTCTGCCTAATTGGACGCTCTCTTAAGGAGCGCTTGCTTCAGCTCTTCGACTTTTCGAGGGAATTGTTGGGCTATGTTCTGAGCTTCTTTCTTGGGCGAATTATGGTCGTAGAGTTCGGCGTATCCGTCTTTGTGGAGGGTGAAGCGATAGCGTTCGGTGCGGAGCGTTTGAGCGTTGCCGCTGTAGGAGTAGGCGGTGTGGCCTTTGGCGTTTGGCGTTTCGATCTGAGGAAGAAGCGAAGCGCCGTGGGCGAAGTCGGGTTGCTCCAAGCCGGTGAGATCGCAAAGGGTTGGAAAGAGATCGACGGTTTCGACGACCGCGTTCGACTTCGCGCCCGGATTTTTCATGCCAGGGACGGAGATGATGAGGGGGGATCGCAGGGCTTCTTCGAAGAGGCAGTGCTTGCCCCAGATGGCATGTTCTCCCAGGTGCCAGCCGTGATCGCCCCAGAGAACGACGATCGTGTCTTTGTCCCTGCCAGTTTCCTTGAGCTTGGCGAGAATTTCTCCGACGTGATGGTCGACGTAGCTAACGCAGGCCGCGTAGTGGCGACGCACTTCATCCGCGTAGGCTTTATCTTCGTTTGGGTCTTGTCCGTAGTGGAAGTATTGGTTGGTGAATTCGCCCGAGGCGTGCCAGGTGCTTTGCCAGCTTGGTTTTTCTGGATGGGCGATGGGAGGCAAGTCGACCCCTTCGTAGGGATCCATATAGCGTTTGGGTGAACCGAAAGGGAGGTGAGGCTTTATAAATCCGATGGCGAGGAAAAAAGGCGTATGCGCGTCTGCCAGATTTTCGAGTTGTTCGAGTCCCTCGTCGGCAATCAAGCCATCATGGTAATCGGTGTCTTCGCCTTCAGCGCTCTGGAAGGCATCCATTTTGTTTTCCGAGAAGGATCCGATTGGTTTGATCTCCCCGTGAACCAAGGAATGCATAGCGCCTCGCGGGTGTTTCCATCGGCCGGTAGGCATGAGTTGACGATCCCAGGCGCCGGGCATTTCGAGAACGTTGTGGTCGTACCAATCTTCGCCGCCCCACCCGCCAGGGTGGTGCGAGACTTTGCCGACGGATACGGTCTTGTATCCATTTTTTCGGAACCACTCTGGCATGCTTGGGGGAACGGACGCATCGGCAGAGTTTAGCTTCTCCGCCCGGGCGAAGAGCGCTCCGTTGCCATAGGAACCGTACTGACCGGTTAGCATCGTGTAGCGAGAGGCGCCGCAGGTCGGGGCGTTGACGTAGTGGTTGTGAAAGGCTCTGCCGGAGTCCGCGAGTCGGTCGATGTTCGGCGAGTGAATGTAGTCAACGCCAAAGGACTTCAGCTCGGGACGAAGGTCGTCGACGCAGATGAGCAGAATGTTCTGCTTTTTGGATGGGCTATCATCGGCTGCGGCCGATGAGGAGCAGAAAGAGCCGAGGTGTAGCGCGGCAGCGAAAGCGAGTGGTATGTAGCGTTTCATTTTCGAGTTGAGGGGAATTCTATGGGGCCGATTTGAGTTCGGGTCAGGCTGAACGGACGATTTCGCGCTATCAAGCTAGATATTCCGTGGATTGATTGCCTCCTTCTTTCGCGCTGCTCAATACGGCGTTCCAAGGGAGGGGCGAAGAGCCTTTGCTCGGTTCCAGTTTTCCTGGAGAACGGATTTCGGCGCCGACGATCTTGGTGGGTTTGTCTCCCAATTCCATTTTCCAGCAGTCCGCCTTTAGAATGTTCGTTTTTGGTTTTATCAAATTTGGCTTTGTCGATCACCACGATTGCATGTTTCACTAGCGAGTTGGTTGACGATGGCTCGAACGATACTCGGTAGGAGTTAATCCACTCCTTTTCTTAAAATGATCGGACAAGTTGCTCGCATCCACAAATCCACATCGGCTTGCTATTTGAGCGGCTGTCAAACTGGTCTCTTGCAGAAATTTCATTGCCTCGGACACCCGAGTCTTTATGAGGAACTCTTGTGGGCTAATGCCAAACGCTTCGTTAAACCGACGCTGCAAGCTGCGGAGCGATTGTCCGCAAGCGTCGGCTAAGTCCAACATGGAAATGTTTCGAGGAAATTCCTTGCGGATAATCATGACTGCCTTGGCGACGCTTTCCAGAACGGGCAGTTTTCTCTCTTGTTCTGCGGCCCGACGGAGAACGCCCATCACGCCGATGGGACGCCTCTTTCGGTTTAGGACGGGGAGTTTTGTTACGATGTACCAATCGGGCATGCCTTGCTTGTCAAACCAGAGCTCCATATGCTCGATCCGATCGACTTCGCCATTGAGGAGTCGTTCGTCATCTTCAACATATCGTTCGGCCATGGATTGCGGATTTATGTCGTAATCCGTAAAGCCGAGCATCTCTTCCTCATTGGTCATCTGGTAGCGGTCCAGGACGGATTGACTGGTTACCATGGTACGTCCCTTGCGATCCTTGGCGAAGAAGTAATACCCAGGCATCTCATCGAAAATTCGATGAAATAGTCCCCAGGAAGGTATCTGGGCGAGCCATGTATCTCGTTCAGAAGCGAGTTTGTGTAGGGTCTTCTTCGATCGCTTTCGATGTAGAATTTTTGGCCTAATGATTGTCGTATTTAGCATAGATACTGTCGCACATTCCTCGAGATGTATGATACAATCAAGTCCTATCTCAATGAGTCGCCTTCTTTTAACCCTCATATGCTTCAACGGTCTTGCTTGCTTCCTCGAAGCGGCGGTCTCACGCCCCAACATCGTTTTCGTTATCACGGATGACCAGCGCTGGGACCAGCTTGGGTATAACGGCCATCCGGTGTTGAAAACGCCTAACATCGACCGCATTGCCCAAGAAGGCGCTTCCTTCAATAATTTTTTTGTGGCTACCCCTTTGTGTTCACCCAGTCGGGCAAGTTTTCTGACAGGTCTCTATCCACACACGCATCGGGTCTTTAACAACGATAAGCTTGGAATCGATGTGGTCAGCCATACGCTGATGACCTTTCCGCGTCAGCTTCGCGAGCAAGGATACGAGACCGCGTACATCGGCAAGTGGCACATGGGGCTGGACGATTCGCGACGGCCGGGATTCGACAGTTGGATCAGCTTCAAAGGCCAGGGCATCTATATCGATGGCGTCGTCAACGACAACGGCACTCGGCGGCAGCTCCGCGGCAACATGACCGACTACCTGAATCGTCGCGCAGTTGAGTTCATCAACCAACCTCACGACGCGCCGTTTTGTTTATACCTCGGACACAAGGCAGTACATAATCCCTTTCTTCCCGCTAAGCGTCACGAAGAGCTCTATTCCGATTATGAATTTCAAGTGCCACCACCCAACGAGGCGGATCTGGCCGGTAAGCCGGCATTGACGCGGAACCGCCCCAGGCTCGATCGCCTAAAACTGGAAGGCATCGGCCCGGAACCGGCTGAACCCAGGCGCGGTCGCGGCCGCGATCCTCAGTCTATCGTGCGTGACCAACTGCGCTGTCTGACCTCGGTCGATGAAGGCGTCGGGCAGCTATTAGCCGCCCTTGAGAGCACGGGCGAACTTGATAATACGATCTTCATCTACACCAGCGATAATGGCTTCTTCATGGGAGAACACGGAAGTTTTAACGGTAAGCGCATGGCCTACGACGAAGCGCTGAGGGTTCCGTTTTTCATTCGATATCCTAAGCTGATCTCGCCCGGAAACGTTCGCGAAGACCTGGTGCTGAACATCGACGTGGCTCCAACGTTGTTGGAACTCGCAGGAGT
Organism: Opitutales bacterium; assembly: GCA_021772595.1. GTDB lineage: Bacteria > Verrucomicrobiota > Verrucomicrobiia > Opitutales > Opitutaceae > Pelagisphaera. The sequence continues at coordinate 884 of JAJFLS010000370.1, read as the reverse complement.
GGAATCTGTTATCCCCATGCACGGTGAATCGTTCGTTCCCCTGTTGAAGGATGCTAATGCATCGTGGAGAGAGGCTTTCCTCGCAGAATATTTTCTTGAAAAAGTCGCCCGACGCACCCCCACGTGGCAAGCAGTCCGAACACGCGATTGGAAGTACATTCGCTATTCCGAATACGAGGGAATGGATGAGCTCTACAACTTAAAGGCCGATCCGAAAGAGTTGAAGAACCTGGTGAACCACCCGGAACAGAAGACCCGGCTCAAAGAGATGAAGGCCCAATTGGAAAACCTGTTGAACCAGTCCAAATAGATTTCAAGCATGTATATTAATTATAGATACAATTACTTTTTCTGTTGTTTACTCCTAACGGCCGGAGCGTTTGGCGCGGGTCCGAACATCGTATTGGTGATGACGGACGACCAGGGTTATGGAGATCTGTCTATCAACGGGAACGAGTGGATCAAAACGCCGAACATGGATCGCATTGCGAATGAGGGAGCGCGGTTCGAGAGGTTTTTCGTGCAAATGTCGTGCGCCCCAACGCGGGCCGCATTGTTGTCCGGCCGCTACCCGACCCGAACCGGAGTGACAGGAGTGACGCGCGGATATGAATTCATGCGAGGCGAGGAAGTGACGATCGCCGAGCTCTTGCAAGAGGCCGGATATGCAACGGGTTGTTTCGGCAAATGGCACAACGGCGGGAATTGGCCCTTTCATCCGAACGCGCAGGGCTTTGATGAATTCGTTGGTTTCTGCGGCGGGCATTGGAACGATTATTTTGATCCGATTCTGGAGCGAAACGGTTCTCCTTTCCAGGCACGCGGATTTATCTCGGATATTATTACCGATCACGCGATTGAGTTTATCGTGCGCGAGCACGAGG
>JAJFLS010000369.1 GCA_021772595.1 Opitutales bacterium | reverse complement strand
GAGCGCTTTTGTCTCGTCGCTTTCGCGGGATATGTCCACCGCTTCAGGCGCTTCCGCCTGCATTCGGTAGGCCATTTCGTAAGCGTTGATGCGCGCTTCGAGCTCGTCATCGAACGCGTTCCGCTCGGAATGCTTCCGGTTTATGCGGTTTAGCAGATCCAGTTTTTTTCGCTGGCGGGCATCCGAAATTCCTTCTGGCGGCACGAGGTTCTGAATCGGGACAGGACCGTTCTCGAACAGGGTGCCTTGATAGGTCGCCGGCATGAAACCCGTGCCCCAATTCCGCACTCCGCCAAGGGGCGACTTTTCCCGGTCCGTGAGAACAACGTAGGCTGGCAGATTGTCATTGAGTGATCCGAGCCCGTAAACCGACCAAGCCCCCAGTGAAGGTCGGCCGCCTAAAATGGAGCCTGTATTCATTTGGCAAACGGACCCGACGTGATTCAAGCCATCCGCCCAACACGACCGGATGACCGCGATGTCGTCGACGTGCTTGGCAATATTAGGGAGCCAATCCGAAACCCAAAGCCCGCTTTGTCCATGCCGCTGCCACTTACGCGGAGAACCCAATAGCGGAGAACCTTGCTCGCCCATCGCCGTGATCGGTTCCTTGAAACTATCCGGCAAAGTCTGTCCATCTAGCTCGTTCAACAGAGGCTTAGGATCGAACAGGTCGATGTGGCTCGGCCCGCCTTCCATGAAAAGAAAGATGACACTCTTCGCGACCGCCCGATGATGGCCCACTTTTGCGGTGAGCGGATTCGCGGGCGCGGCAAACGATTTTTCAAGTCCGAGCATGCCTGCCAGAGCCAATCCCGTCATGCCGCCACCCGTACGCATAATAAAGTCTCGACGCGACACCACAGGCTCTCGATGAAGGATTCCTTCTGGGTGATTCTTGTACGCTCCGTTCATCTCAATCGCATAAAATTAAAGTCCTTCAATTAATATATATGAATTCGTTGGTATTCAGAAGGACGTGACAAAAATCGATCCAAGCGCTTTCGCGAGCTTCATCGCTCTCATTCGCCGAATCGAGAAATTCGAGCGCCCCTGCGATCTCCTCGTTGGTCGGGTTCCGTCCGAGGGCGTCTCGGTACGCAGCTTCGATACGCTCTTCCGACCCCGACGCGCCGCAATTCATCATCCGATCGGCGAACGCTTCCGCCCGCGAAAACGTCCAGTCCCCATTGATCAAAGCCAATGCCTGTAACGGCGTTGTGGTGACATCTCGCATGTGGCAGCTATTGTGCAAATCTGGCGTGTCGAAAGCGTTCATCGTCGTCCGCAGCTTGTTCCGCTTGTTTATCACATAGATGGAACGTCTCGCGGATTCTTCTTCAGATATTCCTGGTCCACCCATCGAAGTATCGATTTCGCCGCTTACAAAAAGCACCGAGTCGCGCAGCTGCTCGGCATCCATCCGGCGAACCGGCATCCGCCAGAGCAGGCGATTGTCTGGATCGACTTCTTCAGCCACCTCGTCCTTCCGAGCCGAACCTTGTCGATAGGTGGCGGAGGTCATGATAAGGCGGTGCATGGATTTCAGGCTCCCGTTCTGATCCACGAATCTCCTAGCGAGCCAGTCCAGCAATTCCGGATGACTCGGACGATCGCCGAGGATTCCAAAGTCGTTGCTCGAATTCACGATTCCCGAGCCGAAATGCCATTGCCAAACACGGTTCACAATCACCCGGTTGCTCAGTCGATTTTCGCCGTCCACCAGCCAGTTCGCCAAGGTTGCCCGGCGCCCGGTCGTATTCGGGTTTCCGTCGATACGCTGAATCGAGGCGTCTCCTGATCCCAAAATCGACAGGTATCCGGGCGGGACTTCACGCTCTCCGTTTTTGGATTCTATCATCGTTTTGGGAGCGATCCCGCCGACATCGCGAACCGCAGAGACGCGCTCCCTTTCCTTCGGTTTATAGGGATCGTATTTGGCTAGCTCGGCCTTTAGCTCGTTCCAGCGCTCCTTGTCGTCGCCTTTGATATTCTTTTCCGCATCCCGGTCGGCCAAATAGACCATCAACTTGTCCGCGAAACGCGCCAGCTGCTCCTCGTACGGGCTCCGTTCTTCCTTTCGCACGATTTCCTGCACGTAGGGAGGGAGCTTCGCAAAACCGAACTCCCATCTCGATTTCCACGGCTCCTCTTTAATAGACTCCATTTCCTCCTGGATCCCCGCGGTCATCGAATACCACGTATCCATCTGGGTTTGGTAGGCTCGATCCGCGTCGGCACCTCCCAAATACACTTCTTCCCAAGGAGAAATCGCCGCGAAGAACGCGCGGAATCGGTAGTAGTCTGTTTGGGATATAGGATCGAATTTATGATCGTGGCAACGCGCGCACTTCATGCTCAAGCCCAAGAATACATCGCCCGATACATCGGCTATATCGTCCAGAGTGGCTTCCCAGTGACGACCCATATCCGGCTGGTTGTCTTCGTAGGGCCACAAGCGAAGATATCCAGTAGCCTTCTTCGCGTCGTCATCATCCGGATACAATTCGTCGCCAGCAATCTGCTCTTTCACAAAACGCGCGTAAGGCTTGTCCTGGTTAAGCGACTCGATCACATAGTCGCGATAGCGCCACGCGTCGGGTCTGAGCACGTCGGATTTGAAACCATCCGAGTCGGCGTAACGCACCAGGTCCAGCCAATGCCGAGCGTAGCGTTCCCCGTAGCGGGGCGATTCGAGCAGACGGTCGACTAGCCGCTCGTAGGCGTCGGGGTCGGGGTCCTTGACAAAGGTTTCGATCGCTTCCGCGGTGGGCGGGACGCCGAGCAAGTCGAGCGTAGCCCGGCGAATAAGCGTGCGGCGGTCCGCTTCGGGAGTTGGGACGAGTTTTTCGGCATCGATGCGTTCGAGGATAAACGCGTCGATGGGATTGCGAACCCAGTCATCGGCTCGGACTTTGGGAATTTCCGGATTCGAAATCGCCTGAAACGCCCAATACGCTCGCTCCTCATCCGTAAACTCCTCAGCGAATACGGTCGCCCCGAAAATCCACCCTGACGCGAGAAGAGACCCTACGACGATCAGTCGCTTGGAATCAAACAGCGCTTGGGAAATGCTTTTCATGCCTATCGATTGGTCGAGCTATCGGAGCTCTCGCGGAGGGGGCCGCTCACGGGGTGGGTAGGTTATCCCATAAATCGCGTTTTCCGTCAAGAATACAGGAGAGATCGGCCGCTACCCTACTCTGACAGATCTACGCAGATGAGTTCGCGGTCGTTGCGGGCGAATATATGCTTGTGGGCGTAGGCGGGTTGCGACCAGACGATATTGCCGCTCCGGCGGGGGAGAAACGTTGTCGGCTCAATGAGATGCGCGGTGGAAATCCGCTCGAAGCCGTCCGGCGTCAAGCGAGCAATTACGAGATCCCCTTTCTCCGTAGAGATCCAGGTATGCTCGCCGTTTTGCACGAAAAAGGCGGTGGCCCAGCGGCCTTTCTCCAGCAAGGTCTGATCCTCCCAGACGCGGTCCCCCGTCTCCAAGTCGAGACAGCGCAGAGCCCCGTGGCTATCGATGCCGTATACGTAATTCCCTCGAATCACCGAGGTCATGATGATGCTATGCAGCGCGTCGGTGTGGTTTTCGCTTCGCCCGCGTCGGCTCCACAAGAGATCGACGCCCATCGACGATGTATCCATTCTATAGAGATAGGAACCGTCGTAGAATGAACTAAAGAACATCCGGCCCGTCCCTTGATCGACTACCGGGTCCGCTACGTTGATTACCATTTGCGCCCGGCTGAATTTTTCCTTCCACACTGGCTCGCCCGTGCTCGGTTCCAGTCCAGCAAACCAATCCCCGGTCCAAACAAGCACCAGCCTCCGCTTCCCATGCTGGATAAATCGGGGCGCGGAATAAGAGGCTCCGCCATCCAGAGAGCGCCAGATTTCTTTGCCAGTGTTTTTGTCAAACGCGACCACGCACGCGTCCGGCTGACCGCCGATTTGAAGATAGACGCGATCATCGTCGACCAGCGGCGAAGCCGTTATCCCCCAGATCGGCATGCTCGCGCCGTATTCGCTTTCAAAATCCTTCTTCCACAAAACCTCCCCTGTCACCGCGTCGAGGCAATGGAAATGACCCATCGTCCCGAGCGAGTACGCCTTGCCGTCGGAGATCGCTACAGCCGCCCTCGGTCCTAAAGGGTACCCAATATCCTGATACTTACAGTCGTATACATGCTTCCAGATTTCTTTGCCCGTGAAACGATCGACACAGTGGACTTGCTCTACCTGTTTCGGTTTATCCAGATAGCTGGTCAAATAGACGCGATTATCACTAACGGTCGGCCCAGAGTAACCCGACCCGACCGGGGAGCTCCAAACGGGCTCCAGCTTATCCGATTTAAATTTAGAAACGACTCCCGTCTCGCTCCACACGCCGTCGCGATTCGGCCCCCGCCACTGCGGCCAATCCGAAGAATGGGCTGCAAGCGGAAGCAGTCCGACAAAGACAAATGCGCTCCAAGCGCGGAATCGAAATAAATTAGCAGCATTCATGATAGATCGAATTAATCCGGAGACTTATTGGTAGGGCTGCTTATCCCTAAGCAGCCGGGATTCGCCGATTGTTGCGGCTGCTTAGAGATAAGCAGCCCTACCATCAACTTGATCAATAATGTAGCCTTACTCGTCACCGGATCAATATGTTTAAAGCGAAAGGCGCTCGGGCTACTTGTTCGGGTCCCGCGGCGCATCAGGAACGTTCGTTTTGGGTAGCCATTGGGCCAAGCGGGCCACGGTCGCTGCGTGGCTCGGATCGCCGGCGAGATTGGTCCACTCGTTCGGGTCGGCCTGATGGTCGTAGAGTTCCTCGGCGCCGTCGGCATAACGAATGTAGCGCCAGCGCGTATCCCGAATCGCGTGATTGTTGCGGCCATGGGTCGTCACGATCGCCCGTCCCGTTTCAGCGTCCGGATTTCGAAGAAGCGGCATCAGGCTCGTTCCCGACAATCCCTCGCGTTGAGGTAGGCCGCAAAGTTCGATCAAGGTCGGATAGATATCCAGCAGACTGGTGGGCTGCTGGCTTTGCCGGTTTCGAAGCGATCCACCGGGAAGCGCTTTCACACCTTTCGGGACTGAAATCATGAGTGGCGTTCGGGTCGCGCGATGCCAGAGAGCGAATTTCCGCCAGTGCTCCTTCTCGCCGAGGTGCCAGCCGTGGTCAGTCCAAAGAACAATAATTGTATCCTTTCCGTGGGAACCGGAGTCGAGGGCGTCGATAACTCGGCCGACTTGAGCATCTGCGAAGGCGATCGAGGCGAGATACCCTTGAACGCCTTGCTTCCATTGATTGGCCTCCAAAACCTTCGCGTGATCGCCGCCGCCGGTGGCCATCTTGAGGCCGAGAGGAGGGACATCGGCCAGGTCGTTCTTCAAGGTTTTCGGCAGCCGGATGGAATCCAGAGGAAACTGATCGAAATACTTTTGCGGGACGTACCAAGGCAGGTGAGGCCGAAAAATGCCACACGCTAGAAAGAACGGCTTGTCATGCGATTTCGACAGCTGGCTGGATATCCAGGTTGCGGTCTTGTAATCGCCCATTTCCGCGTCGGGCTCCACGACTGGACCCCAATCGAAATGGCCGCGACCGATGCCATTGATGTTTTTCTTCGGCGGATCGGGATCAGGAAATTTGTTCTCCAACTGATCGGGATAGTAGGCGTCCCACGACGCGGGATCGGGATAAGCGCCATGGTAGATCTTGCCGGATCCCGCCGACCAATAGCCATTCGCTGAGAAATGCTGCGGGATCGTCACCGCGTCTGGCAAGGCCGGGCGCCAAGGCTGGGGGTTGTTGTAAACGCCGGACTCATAGGGCGGGATTCCGGTCATAAGCGCCGCCCGTGAAGGGTTGCAGGCCGGCGCAGCGCAGTGAGTGTTGGCGAACAAAACGCTGCGTTCCGCGAGACGATCAATATTCGGAGTCTCAGCTTGGGGATGGCCGCCGAGCACTCCGATCCAGTCATTCAAATCGTCGATGGCGATGAAGAGAACGTTGGGTTTGGCTAAGTCAGCTTGAGCATCGGGAACTGCCAAGGAGAAGATGCAAACGGCCAGCAGCGCGGCGATTGGGAAGGTCATGAACTTTTTCATGGGGAATCGAAAATGATTCAGACACTAGATACGGCGAAATGGCGACCGTTTTCCGTTCCTTTTGCTTACCGTTTGAAAAACGACTCAACCGGCCCACCGATGAGAATTTCAATTGGAAGCTTCTCGTATTCGTATTCGTAAGGGGGCGCTTTCCATTTAAACACTTCTCCGTAATCCGCTTGAAAACAGCGTATGATTTCCACAGCCATTTCAAAGGGCCTGAAAACCTTTCGGTTCGTTACGTGTATCTGAACCCCATGACACATCTCGTTTTCGAACTTATGAAAACCGGGCTGGAAATGAGCTTCTCGAAAATACACTCCATCCAATCCCAACTTATTTAGTTTTCGTTGAAACTCTTCGCCTCGGATAAAAGGCGCCCCGAACAACTCAAACGGTTTTGTCGTTCCTCGCCCTTCGGATACATTCGTCGCCTCAAGGAGACACATCCCCGGATAAACGGTTGCCGTGTCCAGCGTTGGCATGTTAGGAGAAGGCAGAACCCAAGGTAGCCCTGTTTCATCATACCACATAGAAGGTTCCCAACCTTCCATTTCCATTATATGTAGATCAAGCTGGGGAAACGCCTCCTCCTTAAACGGCCTCGCCAGTTGGCCAATCGTCTTTCCATGCCGCACGGGAACCGGATGTAATCCGACAAAGGATTTGTATTCGATATCCAGTAACGGACCTTCCGTATCTACTCCATTGATCGGATTCGGTCGATCAAGAACCACCACCGGAATTCCCGACGCCTCGCAGGCTTCCATGCACAAGTACATAGTCCAAATGAAAGTATAATACCTCGCTCCGACATCTTGCAGATCAATCACCAAAGCATCCAGTCCTTCCAGCATTTCTTCCGTAGGCTTTCGATGTTCGCCATACAAGCTGTAAACGGAAATTCCCAACTCAGGATGCTGATAGCCTTCCCACTCGATCATGTTATCCTGAGTATGCCCCAAGAATCCATGCTGCGGCCCGAACAGCGCTTGGATCGTGTACAGCTGAGAATCATGCTCTCGAAAACGAGCGAGAGAATGCTCCAAATTCGACGACACAGAAGCCGGGTGCAGCAGCAGGCCCACCTTAGCCTTGCTCAGCTCCTTAGGCCAACGTCTCTCCAAATCATCTACAGGCAGCTTTACCCATCGATCTTGATCTCTCTAATTTAATACAACGTGGGTTGTAGGGTCTTCGCAAGCGAAGACCCTACAGAATTTCCGACTTACTGGACACCTTCTCAAAGCGTTTCTGCGATTACCATTCCTATACCTGCGCCCGTTTTCATTACATCCATCTGCCTAAGCTCTCCCGAGACTGGATTGATTGAAAATGTGACAAGATCGCCGGAATGCTGATCAGCCGCGTAAAGAAACCTACCCGAAGGCTCTATCGAGAAACTTCTAATCGTTCTTCCGGGCACCTCAAAAAAACCAAGCCGCGCGAGCTTGCCACTGCCTTCATCTACTTCATACCCGGCGATGCTATTGTGCCCACGATTCGCAATATACAGGAACCTGCCGTCTGGCGTCTGGTGAAGCTCCGACAAGTTCGACTTTTCCGCGTATCCGTCTGGCAGCGTAGAAACCGTCTGAAAACTGCTGAGATCTCCCGATTCCAGATCCAGGCGATAAACCGTAATCGTACTGTCATTTTCGTTTCCCTGATACATTATATTCTTCGATCTATGGAATATCAACAACCTGGGACCGGCTCCTTTTTCGGTTTCAGTTATAAATGGGTCGACCGGAATCAATGTCCCTTTATACGCATCGAATTCGTACTGCTGGATATTATCAGAACCGAGGCAAGGCACATAGGCAAACCGATTGGAGGAATCGATTTCAAACGCGTGGGGATTCTTGCCCGTCGAAAAATAGTTCACATCAACAATGCGACCACCGTCACTCAATCTACTCATAGAAACTTTATCAATTCCGTACGAAGCGGAAAAAAGAAATTTTCCAGTCTTATCGATTCCCATGTGAACCGGACCGACATCCAAATCGACCTTGTTATAGGAGTCAGCAACCCTGTATCAGAGTCGATCGAAAACGCTTCGATCCCATTAGTCTTACCTCTCAAGCCTACATATAGATAGTTTCTGTGCGGATGAATTTTTAGATAAAACGGCGTATCCGACATTTCCTGAACGCCCGTCTTCGTCAGCTTCCCAGAACTTGCGTTTTGAGAGTAAAT
>JAJFLS010000368.1 GCA_021772595.1 Opitutales bacterium | reverse complement strand
ATTTGAGCGCGAATCGGCCCCGAGCGGCGGGAGATCGAGACGGTCTAGTCGATCTCCTTAACGTAGTCGATTGGCAGGCCGACTTTCGTCGCCACCTCTGGATTGAGCTCGTCGCCGAAATAGAAGGGCATCTCGTTCTTGAGATGGGCGGCGCAATTGGCGAAGTGTAGAAGCGTGACTGAGCAAAAGCCGTGATCCGCGAAATCCTCGGGCTCGTGGTGCCAGGCGACCGCCCGGATGATGTTCTCGGGGAGGCCCCACATGGCGAATAGAAACGCTCCGATCGCCGCATGGTCGCATCCGAATAGAGCTTGTTCGAGTCGCCAGCATGGGCGGTTGTTCTCGATGGATCTGCCCATGATGTCGGCGTACTGGTCTCCTTGATTCGCGAGAAGGACGAGCTTTCCGAGGTCGTGGAGCAACGAAAGGCTGCTGAGCGTCTGGACCTGCTTAACGGTGGCCCCGAAATTGCGCATCTGGAAGCCGCACTGGCTGGTATCGATGGAGTGCTTCAGGACGGCGTTGGCGATCTCCTGCAGTCCTGGCGGGAGAGCGAGCTGCTTTTTGGCGAGCTCGGTGATTGCTAGATTGCGGACGAAGTCCATGCCGAGCATCTGAATCGCCTCTTCCATGTGGTCGATCCGTCCGCCGGCTCCGAAGAATGCTGTATTGGCCACTTGGAGAATAGACGCTACCGCGGTTGGGTGCTGCATGATGATCGGCACGAGGTCGTCGATGTCGCAATTCGGATCGTCAGCGGTCTTGAGAAGCTCCTGCATCGGCTGCGTGTTGATGTGCAGCTCCTTGGTTTCGCGGACAATATCGACGACTTCCTTACGCCGAATGCGTAGTTGCGTGTTGAGGACTTGTCTGACGATCCGAGTTAAGGTCTCGGGAGTGAACGGCTTCTGAATGTAGCGATGCGCTAGGCCGGTTCCTTTTTGCAGCGAATTCGTGTCGGACTCTTCGTGGATTAGAATCCTCAGTGAATTGGGAAACTCCCGCTTGGAATTGGCGAGGAAGATGTCGCCGCCAGTTTTGGGGAGATCAAGATTGGCGATGATGATGTCTGTTGGCGCCTCTTTTAGGGCGGACATCGCCTCTTCGCTGTTTCTGGCGGTTCTAACCAGCCAGCCTTCCGCGCGAATCGCAGCGGAATCGCTGACGGATTCCAGGAAGCGACTATCGGTGTCTGCAACGAGGATACTAGTGGCTCTTTTGGCGGTGGGACTCATGGTTTCGACTAGTGTGGGCTTTGCCGAATGGCGCCGTTAGAAATGACTATTTATAGATACCCAGCCAGTAGGTAAAATGGGAGACTTATAGCCAATGTTGCTCATTTGATCTGTGTTTTAACGCTGGTTTTAACATTTCTTAACAAACTTCATCGGCCCGACGAATGACTGCTGAAGCGGAACGGCCAAAACTCCGCGCTATTGCTTATAAGATATGCCGTAAGCAAGAAATGAGAATTCCGGCGAGGATTATTCTAGCCCTTCAAGCGGGCGGCGACCCAGGCGACAATGGCCTGGCCGAGGTTTTTTTTGCTCATTGGCTCGAGGTCCTGAACCGCGTTCTGGGTGACGAAGCTCGCGGTGTTTTCGTTTTTTCCAAATACGGCGCCGCCTCCCACGTCGTTCGCGACGATGAGGTCGCATCCTTTGCTGGAAAGTTTCTTCTGAGCGTTCTCGATTAGGTGATCCGTTTCTGCGGCGAACCCGACCACGACTTGGGGACGGTGTTGCGGTTCGAGAGTTCCTATGGAACGCGCGATGTCGGGATTCTCTTCGAAATGGTGGTCGAGCCCTTGGTCCTTCTTGATCTTCCGATCGGAGCGGTTTGCTACCTTGAAATCGCATACAGCCGCGCAGCCGACGAAAATGTCGGCGGGCAACGACTCGTGAACCACGCGGCGCATATCCTCGGCCGACTCGACGGTGAGGCTGGCGAGGTTCGGGTGGGGCGGAGCGTTTTCGCAGTTGACCCCGGCCACGAGCGTGACGCTGGCCCCGGCCTCGGCGAGCGAAAGCGCGATCGCGTTGCCTTGTTTGCCGGATGAGAAATTGCTGATGTAGCGCACGCTGTCGATTCGCTCGATAGTGGCGCCGGCGGTGACGATGGCTCGTTTGCCTTCGAGCGAGGCGGCCAATGCGAAATGGGACTGGATGGCGTCGAAGAGAGCGGCGGGCTCGGCCATCTTGCCGACGCCGACTTCGCCGCAAGCGAGCTCGTCGATTTGCGGCGGAACGACGGCAGCCCCGTCGGCTTGAGCGGCTTCCAGGTTACGTTTAAACGCGGGATTCTCCCACATCTCGACGTTCATGCTCGGGCCGAGGATGACGGGCTTGTTCTTGGCGAGCATTACTGTAGAGGCGAGATCATCGCCCCGCCCGTGGATCATTTTGGAAATGAAGTCGGCCGTCGCGGGGGCGACCACAACGAGATCGGCCCGGCGTGAAAGCTCGATATGGTTCATCTGATAGGATTCGCCGTCCCACATTTCGACATGGGCCTTCTTCCCGGTGAGCGTCTCGACAGAAAGCGGAGTGACGAACTGCTTGCCACCGTCGGTCAAAAGGCCTTCGACAGAGGCGCCTGCTTTGGTGAGCAGCCGAATGAGCTCAAGCGATTTGTAGGCGGCGATACTGCCGGTGATGATTAATAGTATGCGTTTTCCTTCGAGCATGGCTTTCGTGAAGAGACGATGTATAGTGAAAAGCGATTGAGTGGAAAGGTCTTTGTTCCAGTTCCTCGAAGCGTCTTTGTCATTGTCCTTCGGCTAAGTTTAGACAAAGACAAAGACAAAGACAAAGACAAAGACAAAGACGAGGACGAAGAGGGAGTTGGGGTGGTTCGTTACGCGCTGCGAAACTCGAATTCGAGCTGGCTCGAATGGGATCGTTCGGTGGTGGCGAATCGGACGCCGAGGCCGATGAGCCGCACCGGTAGAGCTTTGCGGCCGAAGGCTTCTTTGAGCAGGTCGAGAGCGGACGCTTCGCTGACCGCGATTCCGGAGCGTTCCACGGTGGTGCGGGAGAAGTCGGAGAATTTCAGTTTGATGAAGAGCTTCGAAAGGTGGCGTTCGGATTTGAGTTTATAAAGATCTTCTTGCAGCTCTTGAAAAACCTCTCGGGTCTTGAGTTCGCAGTCGCCGAGCGTCTCAAGATTTTTGGAGAATGTGCGCTCGACGCTCATCGATTTGCGTATGCGATTTGCGATTACCGGGCGATGATCGATTCCACGACAGAGTTCGAATAGTTCGCCGCCGAATTTCCCGAACATATGCGAGAGCTCCAGGGAGCTGAATCTCTGGAGCTGGCCGCAGGTTTCGAT
>JAJFLS010000367.1 GCA_021772595.1 Opitutales bacterium | reverse complement strand
TATTAACCTGGCGGATATTTGTTTTACCTAAGCAGCGTATTTAATATACTTGTTTTTGAAGTACGGCACAACCCTGCCGGGGCTGCGTTGAATCATTCTCATATGCGAATGCAGATTCCCCTTGAGCTGCTCTTTGGTGCGCGGGGTCCTCTTCGAGTTGGCGTTTATCTTTACGTCGCAATTGAGATATTCGTCGGGATTTAGCTCCGGACTGTATGCGGGAAGGAAAAACAGCTCGATGCTTTCTGCATTTGCGTCCACCCATTCCCTAACGAGTATCGCATGATGGACTTTCAAATTGTCCAATATAAGGAAAACCTTCGAGCTCGCCCCTTGGATGAGCCTTTTCAGGAATCTGATCAACACCTGCGCGTTCATTTTCCCGTCGTAAATCATAAAGCGGACCTTGCCCTGATTGGTTATCGTCGAGATCATATTAGCGCTGAACTTCTTGCCCATTTTAGGAACAACCGGAGTGTTGCCCTTTGGAGAGTAGCTTCGTCCAGCCTGGCAGTCGTTCTTGAAGCCAGTCTCGTCTCCCCAATGAATCTGGGCCTTCTCCTTCTTCGCGCGTTCCTGAATCTTCGGATACTCTTGGTCGAGCCACTTCTGCACCTTCCCGGGCTGTTGCTCGTAACTGGATTTCGCAGGTCTTTGCGGACTGAACCCCCAGCGCTTGAGGTAGTCGCCCACGGTTCGGATCGGCATCCAGAAGCCGTATAAATCGTAAATGAGTTCCCGAACCGCTTTTCGAGTCCAGAGCGCGAACGGCATCTTCAACTGCTCGGGCAAATTATCGACTATCATCTTTCTTATCCGCCCGCTTTGCTCGCCATTCAATATCAGGGTCTGCCCAGGCTTGATTCCCCGGGGAGAGCTGGCGAGCCCCTTGATTCCGTCCTTCTTGTAGATCTTAATCCATTGGCTCACGCTTTGGCGAGAAACCGAGAAAACTTCCGCGACCTCTCCAATTCTCTTCCCGGAGCACACCGCTTTAACAACTCGCTTCCGCAGACTTTCCTGAGCGAGGGGACTTAATTTTCGCGTATCATCGACCATAGCAATAGAATCTATTGCTATTGCAGTGATGTAAAACATATTGTCGCCGGGTTAATATGCATAGCCGCTATCGGCGAAGGGAGATCGCGTGTGTGATCCGACGACGATCTTCGCTCCAGCTTCGTGGCAATGGGTAATAAATTCCATTCCCGTTTGAAAACCGCGCACCTGTTCTTCGGTGGCGTACTTTTCAACCTTCCGAGCTTCAAATATACCAATGGTTGGTGATACGAAGGTTCCTGTTTCAACAATCAGATCCAGTAGTGGTTGTAAGCGTGGCGCGTTATCGAGATCGATGCGCGACCAGAGCCAGGGGCGCATAGATCTCCTTTTGTTGGGATCTGCTCGAACTTCCGTTTTGAAGTGAGCGGCGTCTTCAGGATTGGCCAAGACGGTTCCGAAAGAGGTCACGTGTTCTATGCCTCTCACCCCGGCTCGGATGGCGTCGTCTGCATCCACCAGCTCTAGGTGCGCGGTAACTATTACGCCTTGTTCATTGGCCGCCTCACAGGTGGCTGCAATGTGTTCGAGGGGTAGCATAAAATAGACTTTAATGGCTGAAGCTCCTCGATTGACATGCCAACCTACGGCTTGTTTTGCATGCTTCACGCTTTCCACTCGAATGGCCTGGTCCCTGTGGATCGGATGGATGCCGTCGAGATGTCCACCACATAAAAATATACGTGGCAGGGTTTCCTTTGAGAGGAGTGGGATAATATAGTATTTAAAAGGATGCCCCGGGTCGCGGAAAGAAGTAATCCCTTTTTGAAGTTCATATTCGATAGGCAGCTTCACGCCGTCTCGCGAATGGAAATGCGTATCGATCAATCCAGGCAGAATAGAAAGCCCCCTCGCATTGATCATTTTGGCCACTTCAGGTATTTCCACCTCGCGCTGTGGCCCTGCGGCGACTATTTTCGACCCTCGAATGACAACGACCGCATTCTCTATAGGCTGTCCTCCATGACCATCGATCAACTGTCCTCCGATTATGGCGATCAGGGATTCCGGATTGGGCTCAGCCGGTGGATTCATTTCTCGCATTCCGACCCCTAAAGCTTAAAGCCATGAGGAACAGAGTGCGATGCTCAGTAACAACAAGCGATGCCTCATGCTTTTTTGGTATCCTCGAGAAACGAAACCGTCAAGTGTGGTGAGTTCATTTCGCTGATAGGAAATTCAATGGTTCCGATGTCAGGCCTGTTGTTCGCGTTGCTGTCGTGCCGCTGAGCGGCACTCGGTACTCGCACGCTCGTGAAGGATTCGCTTGGGTATGAATCGGGTAAATGGGAGAACGTGGAGTTTATTTCAAGGGTTGGCAGGGATGTCGGGGCGTCGTTCTTTCCATGTTCGGTGTTTCATATTGCCTAGCCATTTTTGATAGTAGTGCTGGTCGAGGTCTATTTCGGCGACGCTAATTGGGTTATTTTCGGTAGCTTCGGCGATGATCTCGCCAGTGGGATCGATGATGAAGGAGCTTGGACCATAGCTGGATGAAACGAGGAAGACGTGGTTTTCGATCGCTCGAGCGCGAGTGAGCACATCGCTGCCTCCCCAAATCGGAAGCAGGATCAATTCGGCACCTTGCTGAGCCATCGCCCGAGCGGGTTCGGGAAATTGGACGTCCCAGCAGATCATGACCCCGATCTTTCCAAAGTCTGTATCGAAAACTGGATACGTATTTCCTGGAGTGATTCCGCCTTCCCATTCTTCTCGGGGAAGATGGGTTTTTCGGTAGGAGCCAGCAAGATTGCCGTCGCGATCGATGAGCGCTCCGGTATTGTAAACGACTTTTCCGACTCGTTCGTAAAGGCCTGCCACGATGTAACAGTTGTGTTTCCTTGCCGCTTCTCCCAACTGTCGCGTACTGGGGCCAGCTATGCTTTCACTGGCATCGATATAGCTCAAAGGGTTGCCCACGGTGGTGAAGCCTTCCGGCAGACAGATGATATCGGGGTTCTGCTTTGCCGCTTGGTCGATCAGATCTATATAGAGATCCCGATTCTCTTGGGCGGATTTCGTCCCGCGAGCTCGGTGATGAATCGTTGCTACACGGACGAGGCGAGCGGGAGTTTCCGCGATTTGTGTGATCCTAACATCGTCCCACCAAAGCTGGCCTTGCGGGGCGAAACCGAATCCGAGTTGGATTTGCAACTCGGCGGCGTCCATCGGAGCCTCTGTAACGTATTCCACTTTAGTCCAGTTTCCTTCTCGAGTTGATCCGGTCGCGAAATCCGGGGGACGCGCTTGTAGGCCTTCGGCATTTAGCCAATGGAGTCGAGGAATGACGGATCGGGATGGGTTTTCGATTCCTTGGCAGCGGTACCATGCCTCGAAGCGATAGCGTTTTCCCGGTTGGAAATTCGAAAAACGTCGGCTCCAGCTCCCGAAGTGCGCTTCCGCTCCGCCTCCGCTGATGCGTAGGGAGCCCGGAGCATCTCGGCCCTCTTTGGCATCGTAGGCGAAAGCCGGTGAAATTTCGCTTCGGGGCGTCCAAGATACCCAAGCGTTCGAACGATCTGCGAAATCATCCTCGAAAACCGTTTCATTGGCGATTGCAACGCCTGCTCCTGTGATTGTATAGCAAAGACATAGGCAGATTCGAGCGAGGTAGCTAGCAGACATAGGCGAAATCTGCTGAATTCAAACTCGAATGCCAACGATCAATTTCGAACGATCGGCTAGATGTGGACGGGTCGGGCGCCTTTAAGGAAGTCGGGATTGGCGAACGATCCAGAAGCGAAGCAGGTGGCGAATACAAAAGGCCGTAATAATTCCCTCATAGTGTATTGTAGGGCTGACAGTATTCGGTAGCAAGTAAGTGGTTCTATTTGTTTCGACTTGATCGCATTTCCATTAATTCGGTTGACGCGTCAATGGGATCAAATCAAGCGTGCTCAATGATGAAAATCACAATATTTCTACATTTTTTTGGGTTGCGAACGATGTAGTTCCGCGTGGGCGTGATTTCGAAATTTCTCCTTGCGATGCTCGCGGCGGCAATTCCCCTGTCTGCTGCGGAGTTGAAGGTCTTTGACTGGAATGGGCAGGTCGAGGAGAGCAATCATGGGTTTCCGCACGACCAGCCACCAATGGAAAACGGCAATTGGGTAACGCCAGTGAACTATGCGGAGGGGACCTTCCACTTTCGCATAGAGATTCGCAATCAGCCAGTTGCGCAAAGTATGAAGCTTCAGTTTTGCGTTTGGCAGGCGAAGGGCGGGTACAATTTTGAGCTGGAGACGTGTTCAAATCAGATACCGGTGACGGGGAACGCCGGTACTGTGATAACGACTTCCCAGGAAATCGGTAGTATGTGGAAGAAAGACGGCAATCCGATTGAGTGGAACCGGGCTCGATACCGGAATGGGATTGCTGTAAAAACCAGTTCGGGAATTCCCGTGAGCGACTACAACGGATGGAACTGGAACGGCGAGGACCCCAAGAAGTGGTATCCGTTGGACCTGCGCTACACGGTCGTAGTCGTATCGAAAGGCGGCACGTTTTCCGGCTGGGAAAACTACGTAGGCGGTGCGGTTCCCGATCCCGACCCAGATCCAGATCCAGAACCGGAACCGGAACCGGAACCAACGGGTGACATCGTCCAGAACGGTGGATTCGAAAGTGGCATGGCTTCCTGGATTTTTTACACCAGCGGCTCCGGCAGCGCGATGACCGCGAGTCCCGGTGATTCGGATTCGGGCAGCTCGGCTCAAGTTTCCATAAATTCGTCTGCGTCGAACATTCAGTTGATGCAATCGGGAATCCATCTCGAGCCGAATACCGCCTACCGGCTAACTTTTGCGTCGTATTCGAATACTGGCAACGACTTGCGCGTTTCGCTCGGCAAGCACACAGCCCCGTATACCAATTATGGCTTAAGCCAAGCCAAGGTGAATTTGACCTCCGGTTGGCAACTGTATACCGTAAATTTCACAACCAGTGGATTTGTTTCGGATGTCGCAGACGGACGCCTGTATTTTTGGTTCGCTGATGATGCAAAATCGGGCGATCGATACTATTTAGATAATGTCCGGTTAGTCGATTCTAGTTCAGAGCCAGAGCCAGAACCAGAACCAGAACCAGAGCCAGAACCAGAGCCAGAGCCAGAACCAGAACCAGAGCCAGAACCAGAGCCAGAACCAGAGCCAGAGCCAGAACCAGAACCAGAGCCAGAACCAGAGCCAGAACCAGAGCCAGAACCAGAACCGAGATCTACGGACGACATCGTCCGGAACGGTGAATTCAAAAGTGGCATGACTTCCACAGTGAACGAGAATGTCCTTTGGATTTCCTTCAATTGGCCCAACGATGTCACCGATGCGACTTGGTCAATTGAGCGATCTACTGATTTAGAGAACTGGATAGCAATTGATTCTTCTGAAATTCTATTGGAACCGGATGGCGATTATACGCACGTGACCGCTTCGCATCAGATGCCAGTCGATCCAGAAGGCGGTCAGTATTTACGTGTACGGATCATAGAACCGACTCAACTGTAGCTAATGATCGTATCCTGCCTAATCGGAGACTGAACGAGTCGGTGCGACATAACTTCTCTCAATTCGAATGTTTCGTTGGAAGTTGATAGGCCATTCAAGTATTCCGATTCGATTCGCGGGTTAGGATGAGAAGGTTAATGCTCAAACGGAGGGTGAGTATAGGGGCGGGGGTTGTTAATCCATGAACGGGGCCTTAACGGTGCGTTTTCGAGGCGAAAAAGCGGTTCTAGGAGGGGCTCTGCATCCAGGCTTGAAACCTCAGGGGAAAATCTCTAGTAAAATCGATGTCACTTCGTGCTCTTCTTACCCCATCTCCTATGGAGGACGACCCCAAGCATACTTCCCCCGAAGAATCCAGTTTCCGGCGGCTCTGGTCCGAGCTGAAGCGCCGTCACGTCGTGCGCGTGGCTGCGGTGTACGCGGTCGTCGGTTGGCTCGTGATCCAAGTGGCCGTATCTACATTTCCTAGACTGTTGATTCCAAGCTGGGCGGAAAGCCTCGTTATTATGGCAGTGATTCTGGGATTCCCCATATCGCTCATCGTCGCCTGGGCATTCGAACTAACCCCTGAAGGAATCAAAACCAGCAAGACCGCGAGGGAGGAGCATCCTGAATCGCACAAGGACGTATCCCATGCGAAGAAGCGCCACTGGCTCTCTTTGGGATTAGGATGCGCCTTTGGGGCGATCCCGAGCCGCCTGATTCTCCGGATTCAGGAGAGGTAGCCGAATCCAGTCCCGGATTCCCGGAAAATTTGGATTACTCGTTGCTGGAATCGGACCCGGCAACCGAGTTTCTATCCGAGGATGAAAGAAACCAGTTTTACGCCAAACTCGGAAATATTGTCGATCCGATGGTTTCTGAAATGCTATTCGAGCTCGAACTGCGCGACCATCAGATCGAACCGATGGAGCAGGAAATTCGGACGCTTTTCGTCGGGCGGGTCATGCTGCTGAATATAAGGAGAATCGAAGTCCGCAAAGCGGACGAAAACGTTACAAAGCGGAGGAAGGCGATAGACGATGTTAACGACAAGCTCGCCGCTCTTTACTCTTGCGTGAAGAAAAATGTTCGTAAGGTCCTAGAGAGAAAGCAGTTCAAGAAATACAATCGCCTGATTGACGAGGCTTGAATATTGTTGGGGAAACTCTTAGTAATTCTAGTTCCCTTTCGTGTTTCTATAACTCCATTCTCCTATGGAGGCTGCCCCAAAGTATACTTCTTTCGAAGAAACCGGCTTCCAGCGATTTTCGCCCGAGCTGAAGCGGCGCTATGCCGCGCGCGTGGCTATCGTGTACGCGATTGCCGGCTGGCTGTTTGCTGCAGCGGCCAACGGAATGGGAGTGGAGGAGCGGCTTAAGGTTGAGCTGGAGTTCGATAGAAACTTTGTGACTGAAATCGATCCGGGAACTGGCGAAGAAATCAGCGTTGAACAATTGCTTGTCACGCTTTCGCTGGAGGGCATTCGCGAAGAGTATCTGTATGTCGTAGAGGGGAGCAGCGATCTGAAAAACTGGTCGGAACTGGATCGCTTCTACGGCGAGCCCGGTGAACTGCTCGTGGAGCGGCTGCTCGAGTCATTCGAAGCGGGATTCGTCCGTTTGAGGCTGACGGAAAGGCCAGCGGTTCCAACGGGCATTTCCGCTAGCGAGGGAGTGTCCGAAGATCGAGTTATTATCGCTTGGGACGATAGCTCGCCGCCTGATGGCTATACTATTTACCAGAGCGAATCGGACGCTTTTTCGACGTCGTCGTTAATTGGAACCTCTGCCGGCAATAGTTACGAAGACGCGTCCGTGGAACGAGGGGCCACCTATTTCTACTGGATTGGCAGCAAGAACGGCGACGCTGAGACGGTATCCGAGAACTCGGTACGATACGTAGTTCCACCGCTGCCGATACCGTCTGGCTTCGTCTCGATTCCTGCGGGAGCGTTTAACATGGGTTCGCCATTAGGGGAGCCGGGGCGCGATAGCGACGAGACGCTGCATGAAGTAACGCTGACGAATGGGTTTCACATGTCCGAGAGCGAGGTGACTTGGGCAGAGTGGATGGATGTACGCGACTGGGCCGTGACCCATGGGTACGACGATCTGTCGAGCGGAAGAAATGGTCGCAATGGAGATGAGAGCGGGACGCATCCGGTGACGGAAGTCTCCTGGTGGAACGCGATCAAGTGGTGCAACGCGCGCAGCGAGATGGAGGGCAGAACCCCAGTGTACTACACGTCCGCGAATTTCGGGAGCGAAAACCTATTGCGCGTGGGTACGTCTACGCCGTTTGCGGATTGGAGCGCGAATGGCTATCGTTTGCCGACCGAGGCGGAGTGGGAGTTCGCGTGCCGCGCGGAATCTTCGACGGCGTTCTATACAGGCGTCATCACGAATACGGAATTGTTACCGCTTGACCCGAACCTCAATGCGGCAGGTTGGTATGGGGGCAATAGCGAGAGCAAAACGCATGCAGTGGGAGGCAAGCAGGCGAATGCGTGGGGCTTGCGCGATATGCACGGCAACGTGCGGGAATGGTGCTGGGATTGGTATGGAGCCTACGGCGGGGATGCTACCGATCCGAAGGGTGAAAGCTCGGGCGCGGCCCGCGTTTTTCGTGGTGGTAGTTGGGGCGGCAGCGCGGGGGATTGCCGCTCGGCAAATCGCGACGGATTCAGCCCTGCTCCTGCGACCGACAACTACGGATTCCGTGCCGTTCTCAATTCGAACCCGACCTAACCTCTCGGCGGCTTTGCCATTCGTGAGTTCAGAGACGGTTTCGATACTCGCAGTGCATCCTTTCTCTATCGTATTTCCAAACAATGAATTTCTTCACACAATCCCTTATTTAAAATCCACGTGTCAAGAAAAGGAAACAGTCTTTCAATAAAGCCTGTATAATAGATGGATTGATTCCTCCGCCGCTAAAGGTGACGTTTTAAGGCACGCCATCAACCGGTAGTTCTCCCACGATCCGCTCGTAGGTTCCATTGTCCTTCGCAAGGACAATCGCCTTTGCCAAGCGAGGAACGAGCTCAGAATGACTCTTGTGAAGATAGGTAAATAGCAAAGCGCTATCCAACGGTTTAGTTACAAACTTGATACCGCTGTCCTGATACTTAAGGCTTTCAAGCAGCAAGGTTCCGACAATATTATCGGAAATTACTACATCTACCTCTCCTTTGGCTAGCATCCCGAACGCTTCATCGATCGTATCCAAAGGCACCTGATCTTCCACGATGCCCTCTATGTTGTTCTCAACAACTTTGGTTCCTGAGCGAAACGCAACTCGGTACGGAGCGAGCGATTTCCATCCATCCAACTCTATATCTCTATTGATAAAAGCCAGCTCCGGATGCGACCAGAGAGCGATTGGAACACGAATAAGGTTTCGGTATTCCGCATCCACTCCTCGAATACGCCAAATCTCGCCATCCACTTGACCCGAGTTCGACAGCTCGAAGCAGAATGCGGATTGATGCTGCTGTACTTCTAAATCGTAGTCCAAGGTTCCGAGCACCTCCTTCAAGAATCGTATCTGTTTCCGCAAGTAGGGATGTTGCGGATCCACACCTAACACAAGAATGAGCTTATCCGAGGTACTTGGCGAAGAACAGCTCACTAGAAGCATTAATAGCGGGACCAGAGCGAATAACCATTTTGTGAACGGCGATTTCATTTCATCTTTCTAATTTCCTTCTTATGGACTGTTTCCTCTACTACTTTTCTAAACAATGATAATCTTCCCGCAACCTCTTATTGAATATGCACATTTCTAGCAATGCATAAATATTAACCTAAACGTTTCATAAATCGACTAAATTTCTGATTGTCAGGATCCGCTTCGCGGATATAGGTCGACTGATGCCGAAAAGGTTTTAAGAGAGTCGAACTGGCCCGAAAATAGCGAAATCTGCTGTCGCTGAAGCGACACCTATGTCGCCTTTGGCAACCCTGACCATTCCGTCTGCTGGCAAGCTTTCTCAAGACTATCGTAGGCCCACTTTAGGTGATGTTATAAATGGGTTCAATTATCCTCCAATAACATCATCATAAACAGGTTGAGAGATTATCGTGACAAGTTTTATGAGACTACGAGGTTAACAGAACAATTGATCTTCTCCAGATCGTGTCCCAAATGCAGAACCTGTAGAGTCTTCGCAAGCGAAGCCCATACGTTGTTAAGATAATAATAATTCGTATCAATCAGGTTCTCTCCATCTTCATTCGCTCATTGACTACCTGCAGCCAAAACTTCCTCCATTAGTCCTGCCCGCCAGACTCTTCCGTCAAATCTATTTCGAATCGAAAGCCGAACGGATTCTTCAAATTCATGAGTCGCCAGTTCTCGATTGGGAACGATGATCATTCCCTTAGCTTTGAGACGATCTACAATCTCTGCTTCAAACTGATGCGTATTTGCAGTGATTAGCTTCATCGCCTCGGAAGTAGCCCGGTTGACAATCGCTTGATCTTCCGAGCTCAATCTCTTCCACGAAATCTCGGAGATTGCGAAGGGAACTGCGTTGATTTGGTGAAAGGTTTCTATCAAGTATTTCTGAACCTCGTAAAACTTGTTGCTCCAAATAGTGGGGTATGGATTTTCCTGCCCATCTATAACTCCTTGGCTAAGTCCGATAAAAATCTCCTTGATTGCCATCGGAGTGGGATTCGCCCCGAGGCCCTTGATCACAGCCAATGACATGGGGTTGGGCACTGCCCGAATCTTCTGTCCCTTGGCTTGCAACGGGTTACGGAACGCCTTGTCCCGCGTAGTGACAACCCGTTTCCCATAATAGTAGGTTCCAATGATTCTCAAACGGCTTTTCTCGACAATTTCCCTATTCCATTTTTGTCCCAATTGAGGATTGTCCAGAACCTTCTCGATATGCTCGAAGTCCTTAAATAGATAGCCGGAAGTCATTATCGCAATCTCTGGAACGGTATCGGCCAGGATGGGGAACGAGGGTACGCAGAAATCGATCGCTCCCGATTTCGAGCTAATGTAAATATTTCGAGCAGAGCCCAGCTGACCGGCAGGAAATACCCGCACGTCTATGCGGCCTTCGCTATATTCGTGTACTCTATCAGCGAACATTTGGAGCCCGATTCCGCTGGGAGAATCAGGCTGATAAATATGAGCCAAACGCATGATTCTAGGTTCGTCTGCTAAGACCACCGAAAAAGCTAAGGCGGCCACACACAAAGCCAAGGCTCCTCGCTTCAAGTATTTGATAATTTGACCATAAAAATTATAATAACGCATTCAATTAAACTGGTAAATAAGTAGCAGGATTCTTATTACATTCAATCAATTAAAGACCTCTTATCTATGAATATCCCAATGCGACTGAAACGTATAAAATACGACATATTATTTCTCCAATTTTCTGTGATTTCTTTTATCGTCCTTTCAGTCTTACAAGTCTTTACTCGATATATCCTGAATGCTCCTTTATCTTGGACTGAGGAGGTTTCCACCTGGTTTTTGATCTGGATGACCTATGTTGGAACCTATTCTTTGCTGTATCGCGATTCCCATGCGCGCGTGGAGGTCGTGGATGAGTTTTTAGGGGAACGCATTGCCCGTTGGGTGCATACACTTTGGGACTTTGTAATCGGGGTTTTTCTGATTGTTCTCGCCTACGCCGGTATCCGACTAATGGATCTGGTTGTTTACGATAAAACTCCCGCTCTTGGCGTTTCGTACGCAGTCGTACTGTGCATCATACCTATCGCGGCTATTTTGATGCTGATTACGATTATGATTCGCATTTATCGTACCCTTTTCAACTTAGCCGGAGGACGCTGAGTGGCTTTTGACATAGGATTACTTTGGCTCATCATAGCGAGCCTTCTCTTTATCCTTCTTGGCTTGCCGGTCGCTTTTTCTCTGGCAATATGCTCCTTTGTTTATCTTTGGCTAAA
>JAJFLS010000366.1 GCA_021772595.1 Opitutales bacterium | reverse complement strand
ACACGCAGGATTGGAAAGAATGGGACGCTTTGCTCCGTGGAGATATTGCGGGTCGAGCAATCAGCGGCTATTTGCTCGATTTGATCGAAGATGAATTTTTCAAGACGAAGCTCGGAAAAGTGGATTCGGTCAACGGAATCACCGCGGGCCGTCTTCTAAGATTGGGTACGCCTATCGGAACTAGTCTGAGATTCGTAAACGAGAACGGATGGAAGATCGAACTCGCCCGCTTTTTCCGAGATCGCTTCACGGTAAAGCTGGAACCGTATTTATCCGACAGCTACCGAAATCAAGATCGAGTCTGGGCGATGATGCTCGATTTGTACGGCGACCAAGCAGATCGCGATTTGTTCCGCTCTCGCCTAGTGCCCCTACCCATATGAGAAATTTTCACATTTCAGGACTTCGCTTTGACAGGTCCCTTTCGATGCTATTTTCCATCCACAATGAAAAATCGCTGGAACAAAATCGAGGCTAAGCGCTTCGCCGACAATCCCCAAAGCCTACGCGTCTACACCTCGCGACTGCTAGGACAAGAGAGCCAACTCGTGTTGCACGGAGGCGGAAACACATCCGTCAAAATGAATACAAGCGATTTTTTCGGAAACGATGTCGAAACGCTTTTCGTTAAAGGCAGTGGCTGGGATCTCGCTACGATTGAGGGAGCGGGATTCGCACCCGAGCGATTGGATGTATTGAAAGCGCTCGCAGCGTTCGGGACGCTTTCAGATTCCGACATGGTCGAACAGCAACGGATCGCCCTTTTGGATTCGAAGGCGCCCAATGCATCGGTTGAGGCCATTCTTCACGCGATGATCCCGTTTCGCGATGTCGACCACACGCACGCCGACGCGGTGCTCGCGGTCACCAATACCGCCAACGGAAAGGAACGGATCGACGAACTCTACGGCGATCGGGTCATCGTGATACCCTACGTCATGCCAGGCTTTGCTCTCGCGAAGCTCGTGTACGAATTGACGCAAGGCATCGACTGGAATGCCTACGAAGGAATGATACTCATGAATCATGGAGTATTCACATTCTCTGACGACGCTCGAGCATCCTACGAAAAAATGATCGAGCTCGTCAGCGAAGCTGAAGACTATCTCGAGTCTCGCAACGCGAATCAATTAGCATCGGGCGCGAGCCAAATGGATCCGATTGCGTTGGCCGAAATCAGAAAACAGGTTTCCAAACTAAGAGGCGCGCCCGTGATCGCTAATTGGGATCAAAGCCCAGAGGCGGTTGGCTACTCCAATCTTCCATCGATAGAATCGATCGGCACGCGAGGCCCCTTAACGCCTGACCATTCTATTTTCGCAAAACGGATTCCTGCGGTTCTCGGGCCAAATCCGCAAGAGTCGATCGAAACCTACGCCTCGGAATATGAAGCTTATTTCAAACGCAACGCGGATGATAGCTTAGCCTGTCTAGACACAGCGCCACGCTGGGCGATCTGGCCTAAGCGCGGAATTTTGTCTTTCGGTCTGAATGCCAAAAATGCTTCGGTCATAAGCGACATCGCGAGTCATACAGCTAAAGTCGTTCAATTGAGCGAGAACCTCGGCGGTTGGACGCCGCTGAGCGAGAGCGATGTATTCGATGTTGAATACTGGGAGCTTGAACAGGCCAAATTGAAATCCAACAAGACGACCCCTGCCCTCCAAGGAAGAATCGCCGTCGTCACTAGCGCGGCAAGCGAAGTCGGCCGCGTTTGCGTAGAAGATTTGCTCAAGAAAGACGCCGCCGTAATCGCTCTGGATGAGAACCCGATTGTCGCGACGCTATTCGAATCCCCTGCCTATCTAGGAATCGCTTGCGAAGATGAAGACGCCGACACTCTGGGGTCTGCGATCAAATGCGGAGTCGAAAAGTTCGGCGGACTAGACATCCTTGTCACGAATCTGAGTCGAGACGCATCGGAAGAATCAACACCAAACAGCGACGCGATCCTCAAAGCCGCCTTCCCTTTCCTTCTCCTGGGAATCAATCCATCGATTGTCATAATCGGAAGCCGAGCAACAGCGTCCTCCAAAAGACAAACTCAAATCGCCCGCGACAACGCTCTCGAAACAGCAGGGGAACAGGTCCGCGTTAATCTAGTGATTCCAGATTCTGAATACGGCGCGGAAAATCCGGAAATGCCACAGCTCGAAAATAATTCACCCAACATCGAATCCTACGCTCAAACCAGCGGCGACCACTCGCGCCTGAGCGGCAACGAGATAGCCCACACTGTAAGTTCGTTGGCGGTCGGGCTTTTCTAGTTTTGATTTTGCCGCCCTAAGACCCCTAGGTAGATTCTTCGCAGCTTTTTCTAAGAACGTTTGAAAACGTGGTTAATCGCCTGTTCTACACAGTAGCCCCCTCCTAAATAGTTGCGTCAACATGCGGCGAAAGAGTACCCACCAATTGTCATGGTGAAGGGATTTTCAAAGGTACTGCCGCATATAATTCTCGGCGCGATCGCATTTGTTGCGACAAATGCGACGCTTGGGCAAAACTCGCCAAACGAGAATCCACCAGTTCTCGAATCGACTTGGACGGAACCGACAGAGGTTCCTTACGGCTTCAGCGTCAACGCCAGCCCTAGCGTCGAATGGGAACTCCATAAAACCGACGAGGGCTCACACC
>JAJFLS010000365.1 GCA_021772595.1 Opitutales bacterium | reverse complement strand
CCCGACACACACTCGCCAAACAAACAGAAGTCTGCGAAAGTCGAAGCGGCAATAACGGCGGATTATACAAGAATTTGGATACGTATATGCGCTTAGAAGCCATACTTTGGACATCTAATCACTTAAGTATGCATGAGGGTTTACCCTTTATTTACGACCTATTTTATACCTGTGGACAACATTTGAGCCAATGATCCTACCAGACTGCCCGGAATTGCTTGAAATCGTTCAACAATCCCATAGCTTCTATCACAACAAAACAATTTCCCTCCCAACACACCCACACCTGCCAGGTCGTTATTTATAACGACCTGGCCTTTTTTTGGGCTAAGCGTAAGGAACCAGGTTTCCCGAACGGAATGCGACACCGCACTTAGGAGGACTATTCGCAACTCTACGGAATAATGACCATCACCCGGGCGGCGGCTCAATTGACCGCGCCGATCACGAGCTCTACGCGGCTCTCGGTCTTGAAGTATTTTTTTGCGAAATCCGCAAGCTCCTCGACCGTCACTTTGTCGATGCGACCGTCATAGGTACGCCAGTCGTTTGCGGGCAAACCGTAGGCGACGTTCATCGCCGCTTGGCTCGCGCAGGAGGCGTTCGTCTGCAGGCTCATGCGTCGAGACGCTTTTAATCGAGTCTTGCAGCGAGCGAGCTCTTCATCGGCCACTCCGCAATTAGCGATCCGATCGACTTCCTTGATCAGCTCCTCAATAACGCGCGGATAACCCTCGTTCGAAGTGCCCGCATAAAAATAGAACATCCCCGCATCCAATCCGATCATACGCCCAGAGCGAACGAAGTACGCCAGGCTCAACTCTTCTCGAACGCGTTCGAAGAGATTGCTGGACATGCCGCTAAAGATCTCGTCTGCCACCTCGGATACATAAAAATCCTCCCCCAGCAGACCGGGCCCAGGATAGCCATGAAAGACCACCGCTTGTTGCCGGTCCATCTCGCGTCGATGCTCGCCGGGAGCGAATGGCTTTTTGAATACGATATCGGAAGTCGGTTTCCCGCCCTTGGGCAACTTCGCCAGCAACGCTTCGACTCGCGGCTTCAAAGCCGCCGCATCGAATTGGCCCGAAACCGCCACGGAAACATTGCCTGCCGTGAATAGCTTCGCGCGAAACGCTTTTAGATCATCCACGCCGAGCGGCTCGACTGTCTCCAGAGATCCCGAACCGCCGAGGCGAAACGGATGCTCGCCGAAAAATCGATCCCGCAGGATTCGCCGACCCGCCGTGACGATGTCGTCCAAGTCTTCCTTGATCGCCGCAATGTGGGCCGACTTTTCCAGCTCGAATGTTTCCTCATTAAACGCGGGAAAAAACAGCGCCTGCTCCAAAACGTCGAGCGCGAGGCCCAGGTCCGAAGGCAGAACCTCCAATCCCAGCCCAAGACTGTTGTTTCCCGAAAATTCATAGAAGCTGCCGCCCGCGTTTTCAATCGCCGCAGCCACTTCAATGGAAGAGCGTTTTTCAGTATCCTTGGTCAGGAGCGTCGCCAGTAGCGACGTTACCCCCTGCTTGCCTGGATCCTCGAAGAGCGATCCGGCAGTCATCACCACGCGAAAATGCAAATTGGGCAAGCGATGGTTCTCTCGCAGCAACAGAACGCTGCCGTTCTCCTGCCTGTATTCAGAAAAGTCATTCTCGGAGCGCTCAATCTCCACAGATTCTAAATCCTTCGACTCGGCCTCTTTCGGATTCAGCGTTATCGTCGTCAAACGATCTTCGCGCAGCCATTCCTTCAAGACGCGAATCAATTCCGTAGCAGTCACTTCCGATATCCGGCGCAGGTAGTTGCCCGCGTAACCGATATCGCCAACTACCACTTCGGCGGATCCAAGACGGGAGGCCTGCCCGCTCACCGTTTTGCGGGCGTTCACTTCGGAAACCAGCAATTGGCGAACCGCCTTCTCGACTCGTTCGTCGGTGAAATCCTCGACCGTCAGCCGGTCCAGATAGTCGTGCAGCGCGGCGATCGCCCGGTCGCGTCTATCCGGATCGCAGACGAGCGCGATATAGAAAACGCCCACCGTTCCCGGCGTCCAGTTCGACGCGTCCACCGCGTGGACCAGCTTCAAATCCTCTCTCAGATGCATCGAAAGCAGCGAGCTGTTTCCGCTGCCCAGAATTAGCGAAAGCGTATCCATCGCCGGCGTATCCGGATGCGTGAGACCGGGAGCCTGGTAGCCAATCCCGACGCGCGTGATTTGCACGTCCTCGTAAAGATGTATCTCCCGTGCCGCCAGTTGAGTTGGCTCCTGCGGGATAGGCACGCCTGGCAACGCTTTTCGTTCGAAGGGGCCGAAAAACTGTTCCGCTTTCGCCTTCATTTCCGCAAGGTCGAAATCGCCCGACACGATCAGAGCTACATTATTGGGCGTGTACCTGGTTTTATAATACGCAAGCAGATCCTCTCGCTTCACTCGCGAGAAAACCTCCTTGTACCCAATCACCGGATATCGATAGGGATGCTCCCGAAACGAGGTCTCGAACAACGCCCGCGACAGCTTGTGATCGGGGTCGTCTTCGCCCATGTCGATCTCGCGCAAAATTACGTCGCGCTCCTTTTCCACTTCCTCGACAGGCAGCGTGGAACGGAAAACCGCGTCGCTCAACACGTCCAGCGCCACGTCCACATTTTCCGAAGGAATGTCTATATAATAGACGGTCCGATCGAAGGTCGTGTAGGCATTGACGTAGCCGCCGGCAGCCTGGACGCTTTCCGAGATCTCGCGGCCCTTCCGGTTTTCGGTCCCCTTGAAGAGCATATGCTCGAGGTAATGCGATAGGCCCGCGCCCATCAAATCGCCTTCGTGGATACTTCCGGTCTTCACCCAGACCTGGACCGAGCAAATGGCGTTCGCGCGTTCCGGCTTCAAAACCACCGTCAGCCCGTTATCGAGGACGAAGCGTTCGACCGGCTCCTTTAGGAGCGGTGCGATCAGCGATTGGCTCGTTTCAAGCGAACGGGATTCTAATGGATCGGGCATTTATTCTGAATTGATTGGCCGCGCCCGTGATGGTCATTGGACTCCGGGCGACGAAAATTGGCGGGAACGGCTAGTCCCAATACGAGCGATGCGCAATCCAAATTGCGCGAACCGCTGCGCCTAGAGCGATTCAATCACCTTGTAGCGCGGGCGCTTCAAGCGCTTCCGTTCTGGCTGGAACGGCTTCAGAAAAGCCTCCTCGAACGTGTAGATCGCGGTGAAATCCTCTTTTGTGTCGTCGTCGTTCTTGCTGAAAACGCCGTACTCGATGAGGTTGAAAACAATCTCCCCGAAATCCTCGCATTTCTCCAGGCCCCAGGAAGTCAGCACCGTAAACGCCATCGGCCCATACTGATCCATGGCGTACTCGCGGACGCCCTCCAAGAGCTCCTGCCCAGTGACGTGGCGCTGCCGCTTGGTCACGACTTTGCCCTTGCGCTTGCGCTCCTTGTCCATCGTGAAATCGAGCGCCTCCTTCAGGAAAGTGTAGGCGCCCTTCGTGTATCGATCGTCTTCCTTGACGATTAGATTCACCATTTCTGCGAAATTCTGCTTCTTCATTGGAACGATCCGCCTAGCCTCCCCATTCACAGGGACGCCAGCGCATCAACCCCATTGGCCTCCCGCGAAACTGTCAATCCTGCAAAAACAAAGTTGAGCCCGCCAAAAGCTTCTCACATCTTCCCCATCGTTCGGTCGCGACGGGACCCAAGACTCCACTCGCAAGCCTCCGATCTACGGACAATAAATGAAAACCAACCTTACCATCGCAGGCGTCATCGTCGTAGTCCTCACCCTCTGGATGGGACTCGGTTCAGCGGCCAACGACACGACTTCAGACACCGACTCCTCTTCGGAGCCGGAATCCAGTCTGCCGCAAGTTCGAGTCCGGACTTCCAAAGCTGAAAAGCAGATCGAGACCATCACCCTGCGCGGGAAGACCAAGGCCGCCCGCGAATCGCTGCTCAAAGCGGAAATTCCCGGCCGAGTCGTCGAAATCGCCAAAGGCCGCAGTGACGCGGCCACTGCCGGAGATGTCCTCATCCGCCTCGACAAGAGCGACCTCCCCGAGCAGCTCGAGGCCGCCGAGGCCAATTTGGTCCAGCGCGATCTCGAATTCAGCGCCGCCAAACGCCTCGAAACCACCGGCTTCCAATCCGAGACTCGCTTCGCCGAAGCCGTCGCCTCCCGAAAGCAAGCTGAGGCCGAGTTCGCCCAGATCCGCGAAGCGCTCGAACGCACCGAGATCAAGGCCCCCTACGACGGCGTCTTCAACGAGCGCCTGGTCGAGCTTGGCGAATACGTCGCTCCCGGCGATCCGGTCGCCGAATACCTCCAGCTCTCGCCCATGATCATCGAAGCCGAAGCAACCGAGATGGAGATCCAGAAACTCAAGATCGGCCAGACCGCCCGCGGCATCGTAAACGGTAAAACCGTCAAAGGGAAAATCCGCTACCTCTCCCGCTCCTCCAACGACTCCACCCGCACGTTCAAGCTGG
>JAJFLS010000364.1 GCA_021772595.1 Opitutales bacterium | reverse complement strand
CTAACCTACGTTAAAACCGGTAGACCCTAATACTACGAGCTCTTCCCACGCGTCCGAGCCATCAAGGAGCAAGACACCATGTACATGGTGATCTATGGCGAACCTAATCGCGGCAACCGCTCTCCGGACACGCCCGCCGTATGGCTGCGCGACCACTCCGACATTATGCGGGGCGCCCGACATTTCGAGCAGGACCTGACCTCCGCCGTCACCCATTTCGCCGACACCCAAGCCCGCAATGGCCGCCTTTTCGACTACTTCACCGTCCAGCCCGAGAAAGTCCCCTGCGAGCGAGAAAACTGGTCGAAATACGTGCGTGTCCCCGTGGAGGCCGACGTCGAGTACCGGTTTATCAACGCCACCTTCCTCGCCTGGCAAGCGACCGGCGATGACGCCTGGGCCCGCTCGATGCTGCCGAGCCTCGAGAAAGCGCTGAACTACGCGTTCAGCCACCCGTGGCGCTGGAATCCGGAGCTCGAACTCGTCAAACGCCCCTACACGATCGACTCCTGGGATTTCGCCTACACCGCTGGCCAGCACGAATGGCTCCAGTTTCAGATCGACGACAACACCTTCTGGGGAATCCTCCACGGCGACAACAGCGGCTACTACCAAGCCTGCAAGCGCCTCGCCGTTCTTTACAAGAAATTCGGCGATGCCAATCGCGCCACGCATTGGTCGAGCTTCGCGGACGGCCTCAAGCGCCGCATGAACGAAGTCTGCTGGAACGGGCGCTTCTACACGCACTTCGTTAAAGAAACGCCGGTCGAAATCCCCGGAGTCGACGAGTCCTCGCAACTGAGTTTCAGCAATCCGATGAACATCAACCGTGGGGTCACCTCGCCCGAGCAAGCCGCGTCGATTTTGCGCGAATACCAAAGCCGGCTCAAATCGACCAACGCCTTCGCCGAGTGGTTTTCCATCGATCCCCCCTTCCCCGACGGCGTTTTCGGGGACGAGAAGATCGTCCGCGGCGCCTACTGCAACGGCGGCATCATGCCCCTCGTCGGCGGAGAGCTCGCCCGTGCCTATCTCCAAAACGGCTTCGAGGCCGAGGGAATCGAGACCCTGAAAAAATATCACCAGCTCATCTCCGCCAAAAACGAGACTTTCCTCTGGTACTTCCCCGACGGGACCGAATCGAGCGTCGACACGAGCACGAGCCCCGACGCGACGCCAACCGACGGCTGGGGATCGAGCTCCATGCTCCACGGATTCATCGAAGGACTGGCCGGCGTTCAAGACCACGCGAAGCAATTCGAAGAGATCACGCTTTGCCCACGCTGGGCCGCGGCCGACATCGACGAGGCCGAAGTCAGCGTCGGCTACGAATGCTCCGGCACCGTCGCGAGCTACGCCTACAAAGAAACGCCCAACGGCCTTCAGCTCAAGGTCGAGTCGAACCAGTCAGAGGCTCAAGTCCAGCTGCTGCTCCCGCCGAACGCCACCGTTCGAAGCGTGTCCGACGGATCCAGCGACCTGGAATTCGCAGAAACGCAGAAAGAACAAAGCCGCTACGTGGAGTTCAACGTATCCATTAAACAAGGCGCCGATCTGGATGTTCTCTTTAAGTAGCTCACGCCGCATCCGTGACCATTCGTCCGGGACAGCGCCCGGACCCTACCAATAGTCAAGGTAGCGCTCGGGCGCCGCCCCGAGCATCCAGAATCCCTCGTTTTACCATAAACTCGCTCGCCCATCTCTCTAGGCCGCGAAATGCGGTTTAAGTCAATGCACTGGCTCGCGCGAATCTCGCGCCCCTCGACCCGCCCCATTTTCTAGCAATGCCCGAACTCCATTTCCTTAACTCGTTGGACTACACCATCTTGGGCATTTACATGCTCATGATCCTGGCGGTCGGATTCTACGTTGCCCGGTTCAACAAGAAAACAGTCGACTACTTCAAGGGCGGCGGCCACATCCCGTGGAAGCTCTCCGCCATATCGCTTTTCATATCCGGGTTCTCCGCCTTCATGTTCGTCGGCGCCTCGGGCATCACCTACAATGACGGCGGCGGGGCCGTCCTGCTTTTCAGCTTCGCGATGCCCGCATACTTCTTGGGCTATCTCATTTTCGGACCTCTATGGCGACGTACGCGCATCGATACGCCACTCCAATTTCTGACCCGTCGCTTTTCGCAAGGCACCACCTATTTCTACACCTTGCTCGCCGTCGTTCCCAATACGCTCGTTCTGGGAATCATGATCTACACGCTGTGTATTTTCATCTCGTCGGCCCTCGGCATCAACGAACAAGTCTTCAACCTATGGTTCGTCAAGCTCGACGGCTTCGAATTCATGCTGCTGCTAACTGGGGTCGTCATCGTAACCTACACCACCCTCGGCGGACTCTGGGCCGTGATGGTCACCGATGGTATCCAATTTCTAATTATCCTGCTCGTCACCTTCATAATGACCCCCATCGCTTTCTCGCTTCTAGGAGACGGCAGCATCATGGATGGGATATCTCGAGTCATCAACGAATCGCCCGAAGGCTATTTCGATTTGAATCTCAAAGACAGAGGCTTCATGTTTTGGCCCACTTGGTTCGTGTACATAATATTTGGGTACAATGTGAACTGGCATATCGCGCAACGCTACTACAGCGTAGCCGACGAACGCGACACCAAGAAAATGGCTCTCTGGTGCGGGAGCCTCTCGTTCATTCTCCCCATCCTGTGGATTCTTCCTATCTTCACCACGCCGATTCTCTTTCCCGACATGGCCGCCCTGTGGCCGAATCTGGAGAAGCCTGAAGAAGCGTCGTTCGTTACATTAGCCCTGGCTGTTCTCCCGCATGGGATGCTGGGACTTCTGGCAGCCGCGATTTTCGCCGCGACAATGAGCTCCACCGATACGCTTTTCAATTGGCTGGCGGCCGTCCTCACCAAAGACGTCTACGTTCCCCTCACCAAACGAATATCAGGCAGCGAGCCGAGCGAGAGAACTCAGTTGTGGGTCGGGAAATCCTCGGTCGCCCTTCTCGGCATCATCGCCATCTGGGTAGCCTTCAACGTCAAGCGATTCGGTGGCGCATTCGACGTCTACATGAAAGCCGAGTCGATCTACAAAATAACGCTTTTCATACCCGTGTTCATCGGACTTTTGTACACCAAGACCCCTCGCTGGTCAGCCATCGTATCCGTCTCGGTGGGTGTCGCTGCGGCTCTAGTCGTGGGCATATTCGCCGCACGGCAAAGCGAATTGCCGCTGGGTTTCATGAATATACTTTTCGCCGACATCAACGTCACCTGGCTCGGCTTCGATCTGACCCGCTACGAGCTAAACGCATTCGTCGGAATATTCGTCACTGGAACAGTCTTTTGCGGATCGGCCTTCTTCAACAAACGCGAAGGCG
>JAJFLS010000363.1 GCA_021772595.1 Opitutales bacterium | reverse complement strand
TTTTTCGCCCTGTCGCTGATTCCGTTTTTTGCCCTTCTTTATTGGCTATGGCAAAGGGAGCGGAAGAATTTACTAACCGCATCCGGCTCCGTAGGACTACGCCGAGATAAAGAGAGCACCGACGGATCGAGCGGATATCCTAAAGCAAATCCTTAACACCATACGGAGAGTTTATTTTCAGCGAACCGATCCGCCATTTACGCCAAATTATGCCTGAATTCTTCAATCCAATATCTCGAAACTTTTCAGCGGACTAAAAACCTCCTTCTAACTTCGCCACCATGACCAACCCTGTCCATAGCTCGAAATCTACTTTGCGTCCTTAGCGCCTGCAGTGAGCTTGTCGAATCTGTACATTGCGGTTGAACCAATTTATTTCGCCAAACCGTAGCAAACCATGAATCCTTCCCTGATTTCCGACTTTATTTCCTCTTCGCCCGCAACTATTCTCTTTAATTAGTCTCAAAACTTTCCCTAAGTCGCTCGCTCATATTGAGCCTAACTCCGATTCTCCATTCCTATGAAACACCTGCTGACACCCTTCGCCTCCTTCCTGGCAATTGCCCTTTTCACGACGCTCACTGGTTGCTCCCAGAAAGCAAAACTCGAAACCCACCTCGCCAGCGCGAATACCCATTTCGAGGCAGGGGACTATCAGTCCGCTGAAATCGAATACAAGAACGTCATGCAGATCGATTCGACTATCCCGGAAGCCATCGGGAATCTCGGGATCATCTACTTGCGCCAAGGCAGAATTCGCAATGCCTATCCCTTCCTCACTCGCAGCCGCGATGTCGATCCAGAGAATCTGGAATATCGCCGCGCCCTTAGCTCATTATTCCTGGAAATCGGCGACGGCGACGCAGCTTGGGAAGAAGCTCGTTTCATCCTAGAGCGCGATGCTCTCGATCCAGTTGCTCCTCTTATCCTCCAAGGAGCCGCGGCTCGCTTGAAGCGAATTGAGGAGGCCCGTGCCACACTCCAAACGCTTCGGGAAGCAAACGAAAGCGCTGCATTGACCGTCGCTCTGGGCATGCTGCATGCGAACGAAGGCAATCTCGACAGCGCAGTTTCACTCTTCGAAGAAGCCGTTGAACAGGATCCGAATTTCAGCGATGGGCACGCCGCGTTGGGGAGCATCCTCTGGGCTAGAAACGAGAAAGACGCCGCGAATGCCGCGCTCAGAACAGCCTACGAAACGGGCAAGGGCAACGCCGCCAAAATCTATCGCTACGCCGTTTTTAAATTACGCACCGGCGATAACGAATTCGCCGATGGACTCCTCGACGAAATCCTAGAAGATTCTCCCAGCTTTGTTCCGGCGCTCACCTTAAAAGCCCAGCTCGCTGGCGGAGAACAGAAACTCGATGAAGCAATCGAGTATTCCGACAAAGCGCTTCGCCTGACGCCATACAACCCAGACGCAATCGCGCTCAGCGCTAAACTTAAGATCGGCAAAGGCGAGATCGACGACGCCATCCTCCAATTGGAGCGAGCGACAGAAATCGAGCCAGAATTGGCGGGGCTTCACTACCAGCTCGCGCTCGCGTATCTGGCTGGCGACAAATCTATCAAAGCGTCCGCCAGTCTCACCCAAACCCTTGCGCTCGATCCTGGACATCGAGAAGCCACTCTTATTCAAGCCAGCTTAAACGCGAAAGAAGGCGAACCTGAAAACGCCATCATTTCTCTCGAAAAACTGCTCGAGCAAAATCCCGAAAACGTCCACGCCCAATCTCTGCTCGCCCAAATTCACTTTAGCGAGGGCCAACACGAGGAAGCCCTCGAGATCTACCAAGCCCTCGCCCAGCAGTTGCCAAGCAGTCCTCAGCCTCCTCAACTCGCCGCCGAAGTTTTGCTCCGAATGGGCAAGACTGCAGAAGCCCGCGAAGCCCTGGAGACATCCCTGGAGCGAAACGTCCAATTCCTGCCCGCGCTCGAACGCATCACGGATCTAGACATATCCGAAAAGCAATACGATGCCGCGATAAGCCGCATCGTAAGCCAGCTGGCTGATTATCCAGACGCCTCCGTTCTACACTTTCTCAAAGGCAAGGTGCATATCAACTCGGGCAATTCCGAAAACGGTGTCGCATCTCTCAAGAAGGCGATCGAGCTTCAACCCACCCTTCGACTAGCCCATCTTCTTCTCGCGACCCACTACTCATCGTCGGACCAAGTCGAAAACGCTCTCCGACAATTGAACGCTCTGATCGATGTCAATCCCAAGGATGTCGTAGCGCTTTTGCAGATTGGGACGCTCCATGAAAAGCAGAAGGATTTCGCTGCCGCCCGCGACACATTTGAATCGATGCTCAAGATCGATCCGAAACATGCCGTCGCTCTGAATAACCTCGCCTATATAAACTCTGAATTTTTCGAAGATTTCGATAAAGCCTACGATCTGGCGATGCGGGCTCGGGACCTCCTTCCCAACGACCCGTCTACAGCCGACACGCTCGGCTGGATAAACTACAAGCGAGGAGACTACGACATGGCGCTCAGCCTTGTACAGGAGAGCGTTCGCAAAATCGACAAGCATCCAGAAATTCAATACCACCTTGCCAAGATTCACCAGGCTCGGGAAGAAAACGAGGAAGCGAAAACCGCCTTCGCAAACGCTCTAGAATTCGGATTGGATGGCGCTAAAGCAGACGAAGCGAAACAGTATATCGGGAATTGAAAGTAGATCAGAGCCTATTGAACGATGCTGGACTACGGACCTCGCTCATGGATACGTGGTTCAGTAAATTCAAAGGTAGGGCTGCTTATCCCTAAGCAGCCGAAAAAGAAATAACTCTGAAGCAGCTGACAAGGATTAGTCAGCCCTTCCTCCAACGTAAAAGGCCCAGTGGTTCACCACTGGGCCTTTCGCGTTTTATCCGATCATAGAAATGTGGGCCGGCGAGTACCAAGCTCTCAACATCCACAAAGAGAATCTTTCACCCGCAGCAAGCAACTTTCTAGATCCTGTTGCCCAAAGGCCATCCTGCTTCCGCGACTTGTCTCGGCGTATCCGGCTTGGAGCACAGGCGTCAACTTAAGTCCAAACATTAGCCCTCCATTGCAAATTCCACACCGAAGTCTCGGTATAGCTACGTCGCGAATGCGGCGTGGATTCTAGCATGATCAGCTTAAGTTGACGCCCATCGGCTTGGCGGGAGAAGACCGAAGCGGAATCTCTGTTAAAATAAAGCATCCCCGAGATATTCTCAAGTAGCGGACAATTTGACCCGCATACGGGACCTTGTAATTTCTCGTAGCTGAAAATAATCACTCGCCAATTGTAGGAGCTTGCTTGCAGGCGATTATTTTACCTCGGCTATGGCAAAGATTATCGCCAGCAAGCATCCCAAATTGGATGCGCTCAAAGCAGTAGCCGCCTTACCCCGCGACTCTCGGCTCCAGAACTGGAAAATGTAAAAACGAAGCCCCCGCCAACTCTTTCCCATTTCCTGACACTCATCATAACTTCATCCTTTTGTTTATAAACAACTTACAGAGATTATTTGAAATCTATAAAAACGTCAAAAATTATTACGTCCCCCTCAAAATCCCCTAAATCGTTTATCATCAATAAGTAAAAAACAGATCTATCCGCCCTCGCACATAAAGCGTCAGCATTTCTTACAGTTTCACAAAACCCACAAGGGCAGAACAAAAATACAATATTTTTTAAGTTGCTGCTATACAGCTATTTAATATATTTTAGCCCCATTCGAATCTAAGCTGGCACGACCTCTGCTAAAAGTAGTCGAAACTAATTTCATCTAATTCAACTAAAACAAAATTATGAAAAAATTAAAACTAATACTCGGCTTCGCTCTCGCCACTCTCGTAGCTGGTCAGGCGGCTCAAGCTGTATTTATCTCTGGTGAAGTATTCTTCACCGGTGGAGCAACGCTTGACGCCACTCCAGCTTCTGCAACTAGCATCTCTTTTGCCAATCCAATCGACCTGTTGGAAGTCATTAGCACTGGATCTTACGCTGGACTAACTGTGCCAACTACTGCAACATTCAAAGACTTCACTTTTGGTTCAGTGGGTACCACTGGAGCTCTTTCTGTTGACAAATTGTGGACATTCACAGACGGAGTCACCTTTAGCTTCGAGGTAACGACGTTAACTGGCAACTCATTCTCGAACGGACAAAGAACTCTAACGGGGCATGGAATCGCAAGAATCGGGGGGTTTGATGATACTGACGGGACATGGTTTCTTAGTACCTCCGGTACAGGAACAAGCATAGCATTTTCTTCCTCGGCAGATGTTCCTGACTCCGGAGCAACCGCAGCTCTTCTCGGTCTCGGTCTCCTCGGCCTTGCCGGAGCAGCTCGTCGCTTCAAGAAGTAGTCTCTTCAAACTCTAGGAGCTAACGATTTTCAAAGCCGTCCCGCTCACGCGGGACGGCTTTTTTGTGCCTGGCTACTAGCTTTCGACAAATTACGAGCACTCATCATAGTCTTGCCACAGCCTATCAGCGATCAATCGCAACAATTCAAAAACCTCTTTTTCGTCTTTGCGTCCTTGGCGATCTTTGCGGTTAATCATTCGTATCAGCGATCACCACGCTCCTCTACGGTTAATCAGTCTTCAATCCTCCGATGAACGTACCTGCTCTTTTCGCCTTTATTTCCGCCGCCATCTGTGGGCTCTTTTCTCTCTCCTACATCGCGCTTACAGTCATCGGCAAGCGTCATTCCTTGGCCCGCTGGGCCTTTAGCGGTAGCATGGCGATTCTTAGCTTCGAGAGCTTGGCAGCCGGTCTAAGCGCTTCAGCGGACCAAGCCAACTCCACCATCTATTGGCAGCAAATCCGTCTGATCGCCCTTTCGTTTCTTCCCGGATCTTGGATACTTTTCAGCCTAACCTACGCACGCGGCAGTTCTCGGGAGTTCCTATTTCGGTGGCGCTACACACTGATCATCGCTTTTGTCCTGCCGGCGCTACTGGCGGCGCTGTACCAGGACAGCTATATTCTCTTCCGACAGTTAAAAGGCGATGGAGGTCTAGCGATATTGCTAGGTTGGCCAGGCCAAGCCACCCACTTTCTCATGATTTTGGGCACCGTCTTGAGCATGATGAATCTGGAACGCACCTACCGCGCGGCAGTCGGCGGCATGCGCTGGCAGGTAAAATACATGCTCCTGGGGTTCGGAACGCTTTTCATAGTGCGTTTCTATACCAGCAGCCAAGCCCTCCTTTTCGCCAATGTCCATTCGGGCATGGACGCGATCAATTCAGTCGGGTTGATCGTATCGAGTTTGCTCATACTTCGATCCATGACCCGAAAAGGCCATTTCGAGATCGAGCTCTACCCATCGCACGCCGTTCTCAGCAATTCCCTAATAATACTGCTGGCTGGCATCTACTTGCTGGCAGTTGGAGTTCTGGCAAAGCTCGTGGCTCTGATCGGTGGCGATATTGCCTTCCCGATAAAGGCGTTGGGCATCCTAGTAGCGGTCGTGCTCTTGGCAACCTTGCTGCAGTCGGATCAATTTCGCTTAAACGTCAAACAGTTCGTTAGCCGTCACTTCAAGCGGCCCATGTACGACTACCGGACGGTCTGGAGACGCTTTACCGAAGAAACCGCTTCGCACGTGCGGCAGCCCGAACTCTGCGAATCGCTTGCGAAACTAATCGCCGAGATTTTCGAGTCCCTCTCGGTCAGCCTGTGGCTTCTCAATAGCGACCAAACGAAATTGAGGCTCGCCGCATCCACGTCATCGACCGATTCCAACGCCTCTACTCTCGCGCTTCCTGGAGACGGAATAGACGCGCTCAAAAAGGCCTTTCAAGATTCGCGACGGCCGATCGATCTCGACAAGGCTAAGGAGCCTTGGGCTGAGGTCATCAAAGAAGCCAATCCAAAGAAATTCCCTCACGGTGGCAATCGTATCTGCATTCCCATGACAGCGAGAGATTCGCTTCTCGGGATCATCGTCATCGGCGATCGAGTGAGCGGCGCGGTCTTCTCTGAACAGGAATTCGACATCCTCAACAGCGTGGGCACCCATGCCGCCTCGAGCCTGCTCAATCTGCAGCTTTCCAGCAAGCTTCTCGAGACTCGCGAACTCGAAGCGTTCCAGACGATGGCCGCCTTCTTCGTCCACGATCTGAAGAATGCGGCGTCCACCCTGAACATCATGGTAAAGAATCTTCCGATACATTGGGAAAATCCGGAATTTCGCGAAGATGCATTGCGCGGAATCTCCAAGACGGGCGATCGGATCAATCAACTCATCGGACGACTCAGCACGGTGCGTAGCGAAATTGAGATCGCTTCGAAACCGATCGGATTCGACGCATTCGCGAAGTCGATTATCGACGATTGGCAGGCTTCCGAGGGAATCGCTTTGACTACCAGTTTCGGATCCGAGACGACGGCCAAAATCGATGCAGACCAGATGGGCAAGGTATTGCTCAACTTGATCATCAACGCGGCCGAAGCGATGGAGTCTGGAGGCGATATTGAGGTGCGGACCGAGACCGATGGAAAAAGCGCGATTCTTAGCGTGAGTGACAATGGCTGCGGCATGAGCCAGGATTTCCTGAGCAAGAGCTTGTTTCGGCCCTTCAAATCCACCAAGCAACGCGGCCTAGGAATCGGCATGTTCCAGAGCAAGATGATCGTTGAAGCCCACGGCGGCCGCCTCGAAGTAGAGAGCTCGCAAGGAGAGGGTTCGACCTTTAAGGTGATCCTCCCAATCGAGAAGGGATCTTAACCGCCCGCTACGCTAGAGGCCGGGGAGGGCACGGAGGGATTTCTATAGTCCGCTAAATACGCCAAAGGACGCTAAACCAGAAACTCTACATAGCATATTGAGAGGGACCTATCCGAAAACACTCCCCTTATTTCTAAAAAAGCCAGCTCTGTCCGCGCATGGACAGAGCTGACCCAAACAAACCACTAAAAAATTGAATTTCGCAGTAAGCGAATAGGTACGTTCAGTTGGTATCCGTCAAACGGCTACAAGCCCCATGGATGCTTCATTCGGATTCGCCGCAACAGGAATCAGATCACCATCGTTGAGCAGGTTCCGCACATTCAAGGTCAGCGTCATACCGACTTTACCGTCCTGAAGGGGCTTTTTATACGGCACAAAACCATCCATATTGAATTCGCTTGGCCCGAAGTGCGGGTTTTCAATATCTAGCTTAAACGAATCTAGTTCGCTATCGAATATTTGCGGATGACCGATGGCAGCTTCATCCTGCCAGCGAGCACCGCCACCGACCGTGAAGCCCTTTAGCTTACTATCCGAATCAAACCGGTAGTTCGTAAACATATTGAACCTCCATTCGCGAATTTGGTCGACGGATCCAGAACCATCCTGCGGTCTCGCCAAGTTTAATGGACTCAGGTAAATAAGATCGATCCGCTCACCGATACTGAAGAGATTACGGAACAATTGAATTTCCTATCAACCTCGCAATAATGTGTAACTAACACGTTAATGGCCTGCTTCACATTTTCCGGTAGATTTTGCCAATAATCGATTATCCGTGCCAAATCAGGACTGTTCGCGTCTAATTTTTGTGAGTCCATTTGTGAGTCCGCTACATCCTTTTCACCATATTTCTGCTGGTTACCAATGACTTGCGAACTTTGTCCGCAAGGTTCGACGGATGCCGCAGCGCGGCAGGAGATAGGGACCGCGAAGCGGGAGTCCGAAGGACTTGGGCGAAGCACAACCAATCCTTTCGCCCCGACCAACGCCCGCATAGGGCGCATTTTTCAAGTAAAGGCATTGCTTCCGGCACTTCATTCTTAATGATAACCACGAACTCCCAAATTCGCGAGACACGCATGCCCAAGAAAATAGACCCGATCTCCATTCCGCTTCTGCTGGAGTTCTCGACCAGTTTACCCGCTTCTCCCAGGATTTTCACCCGGCTATCAAGCCTCGTCCAAAACGAAGACACCGGCCTCGACTACGTCGCCTCCATCGTTAAAATGGACCCCGGGCTGACCGCCCACCTCTTGCGCGTCACCAACAGCGCCTATTACGGGAGCACCGTCAAGCTGACCGACATCGAATCCGCGATCGCGCGCATCGGCTTGAACGAAGTCCACAAAGTCCTTTGCGTCATCATCGCCCACGACTCCTTCTATCAAGCCCTCCCGAGCTACGGAGTTACCGCCACCGAGTACGCCGACGAGTGCATCGCGGTCGGCGTCGCTTCCGAAGTCTTGGCGAAGCGCATCGGAATAGACATGAGCGCGCCCTATATCGCCGGGCTCCTCCACGCAATCGGCAAGCTCGCGATCAATCTCTATTTGGAGAGATTGGAGACAATGGTAGATCTCCAAGCAATCGCGGGGGAAAATTCGATTTACGACACCGAGATGGAAGTTCTCGGCGTCACGAGCTGGCAAACCGGCTTCGAGCTTCTCCGCCACTGGCAATTCGAGCCGGAGATCTGGCAACCCGTTAGACAGCAAGAATCGCCCACTGACTCCGACAAATACCACAAACAGACCGCCATCCTAACCTTTTCCATCTGGATCACGCGGCAGTTTTCCGGCTTCGACTTCGAAGACGAACTCCCGCCCGAGATTCAATGGGCGCTCCCCAAGCTAGGCATCGACCCCTTGGACGTCGCGTCCCTCATCGACGAAGCTCGCTTCGAATTCAATGACCGCCAAAACCTGTTTTCCATGCTCATCTGACCACGCGCCTCGAAAACGGAAACACCGTAATAACTTTGCTTTCACGAGCATTTAAGGAACTCCCAACTCGCCTCCGATCGCTAGCCCGCAACTGTTACTCGCGGGGCCTACAAGCGACCGTCTGCATCTTTGCGCTCCCGTCTATCGCGTTGTCGCAGCCGATCGAGTATCAGACGATGCCCGATCTGATCGACCAAGGCTCGCGAGCGTTCGCCCAAGGCGACTACGCGCAAGCCGCCAACGCTTTTCGAAAACTGCAGTCCCTCTATTCCGGAGAAGCGGAATGGTCCGAAGCTCGACTGAACGAGAAACTGATGCCGCTCGCCGGGTACGCCGCCCTGAGAGCCGGGCTCTACGACCAGGCCATCGACTCGCTTGACCTATTCCTCGCGGAGGAAAACGCCGCCTACAGCCAACAGATATTCGCCAAGTACGTCCTCGCCGTTTCCTTCAAACGGAAGGGTGCTTTCCCCGAAGCCCTCGAAGCCCTCGCCGCGTTCCGAGACGCCTCCCACTCCCCTTCCCAAAAAGGGATCGCCCGAATCCACGAAGCCGACATCCACCTCCAAAACGACCGTTCGGATGAAGCCATCGAGATTCTCAGCGGAGTCGTTGAAAGCGACGCGGCCATCCGCATTCGCACCCAAGCCCGGCTCCTCTCGCTGCGCGAACAACTCGACCGCTCCGACCTGGCAAGCGTCTCCAAGCTGCTGCTCGACAGTCCTTGGGATTCGGATACAATGCCCGAATTGGCGATGCTCGCCTTTCTTGCCATCGAAGCGGGCGACGC
The DNA here is from genome assembly GCA_021772595.1 of Opitutales bacterium. Classification (GTDB taxonomy): domain Bacteria; phylum Verrucomicrobiota; class Verrucomicrobiia; order Opitutales; family Opitutaceae; genus Pelagisphaera. Next base: position 14,100 of record JAJFLS010000363.1, on the reverse strand, counting down.
GCTGCTTCAAGACGAATCGCCGGAAGACGCCCTTCGCGCCTACCAATTGGTTCCTTCGAAAACCGCTCTCGTCGCCAAACAGACCCGCAAACTAGATCAGCTGAAACGCGTTTTCGAAGACCGTCGAAAAGACGTGGGCATGGGCGGCGTCATGTGGACCGACTTCTACGAACAGCTCATCCAGTCCGCCTCCGCCCAGCTAAGCGCGCTCCGGGAAGCCGAAGACTATTCCGACGCGTTGCTCTTGAGGCGCGGGCGAGCTTCCCTCCTTTCCGGCCGCCCCTTCGAAGCCTGGCTCCTTTTCGAACGGCTCGCTCTCCATTCTCCAGACGCTACCGGGGAACAAGCGCATTTCCACTGGATTCTCGCCGCTAAGGAAATGCGTCGCTACTCCGCGGCAATCGAAATCGCCACCGAATACCTGGAGCTCTATCCCGCCTCGAAATCGATCGACGACGCGCTCTACCTGATCGCACAGACCTTGATCGATGCGAGCCGTTTCGAAGACGCGATCCAAGCGCTGACCAATCTCGCGAAAAGCGCATCCGCCCAGGACCTCCAAACCATCTGCCTCTACCAACGGGGCCAATGCCACATGCGAGTGGCGGACTACCTTTCCGCCCGAACGGATTTCGAGAACGTCGCCGATCAAACTTCAGACGAATTGCTCAAGGAACATTCCGAGCTCTGGATCGGAATCAGCCTTTTCCTTGAAAACTCCTTCGATAGCGCGTTCGGAATTTTCGAAGCCCTCGCGGCGAACGCAACCAACATCGAGCTGCAAGGCGAAGCGCTCTACCGCATGGCGTCTTGCCAGTATTCCCAATTTGACTACAAAGCGGCGGCAACATCCCTCAAGGCCTTCGCGAACGACTATCCAGCGCATCCGAGAGAATTCGAAGTCCAGCTCTTGCTAGGCGATTGCTACTCCTCCCTCGAACAATTTGAAGACGCCATCCAACGCTATCGGACAATACCGTCGGAATTTCCCGAACTCGCCCATCTTGCCGCTCTTCAAACCAGCTTCGCCTACCGCGAGCTCGGCCAAACCGACGAAGCCCTGCTCACACTCCAACGGCGCGCTAAAGTCGATGCCGACCCTTACCGGACAACCGAGATTCAGCTGATCCACGCGGAATATCAGTTGGAGACTGGCGATTCCACAGGCGCCCTATCCACTCTGGATCGACTAATCGCGAGCCACGGAAACGCCATCGCGGCGGAAAACATGCTGGATGCGTTGAGAGTTCGAAACTCGATCCAACCCAGCGACCTCTCCGCCCAGTATCAAACAGCGATCGATCGTGAGCAATACTGTCTGGCAGCGCGATTCGGATTGCTTCTAGCGCTCGATCTTCGCGACCGGGACCTACCGTTTCAGAGCAAGGAGACTTTTCTCAATCTAGCGAACGAGATCCCGATCGAGCACATGCCTCCCGAATGCCTTGGCTACGTCGGGCTCGAACTCGTCTCGCTCGATATGAACCAGGGCGACGCGATGCTTGAACGCCTTTTCGCAAAGTACCCGAATAGTGGATATTTGCCATTTGCCTATTTCGGCTTCGCCAAGAACCAAGCGAATTCCAAGCGCTTCGATCTCGCACTCGGCTGGCTCGCCCGAATCCCTGAGAGCGATTGGGATTCTCCCATCTACGTCGATGCGCTCGCGCTTCAAGGCGAAGCTCGGATGCGCACCGGCGGATTCGTCTCTGCCCAAACAGTACTCGAGCGCATCCTCTCGCTTCGCTGGGCGAGCAGCTCCCAGAAGGCCAATGCATTGCTCGCGCTTGGGGAACTCAAAAACGCCCAAGGCGAAACCAAACAAGCGATCGCCTATTGCCAACGCGTGTTCACGCTGTATCCAGGAGTCACGGACGCCGCAGCCAAAGCGTACTTGAAAAGCGCTCAACACCTCGACGCGATTGACGAACCTGGCAAAGCGCAGGAAATCCTGACAGAATTTCTCGCTCGATCCGAATTCAGATCAACGACTCAGTTCCAAGAAGCCGAAGCGTTTTCAGCTCAACTCTTGGAGCGTGCCGCCCAAACCAAAGCAACCGGCAACGAATCATGAAAATCTCGATACCCATAAAGCCGACTTGCTTGCTTCTCGCCCTGAGCGCCTCTCTTTCTTTCGGCGACACAATCGAGCTAAAGAACGGAAAAACTCTCAATGGTGATCTAAACGGCCGGCAAGCCCAATTCGTATCGATCATCCAGACGGTCGACCAAAGCGTGATCGAACGCCGCCTAGCTCCCGAAGAGATTTCCCGAATCATTTTCTCCGATGGGCAATCGAAAGAAGAAGCCATCGATCGCTTTAACGCGGGCGATCCCTATCAAGCAACCATCCTTCTAGAAACGCTCATCCGCACACGCATCCCCTACATTGAGCTGCTTACCGAATCCGACGAAGCGCTCTTCGTCATGCTGCTGGATTCCTATATCAACACCGGCAGAGGATCCGATTGCCTGGACAGAGCGAAATTGTGGCGCACGAAACTGCAGGGCCCAAAAACGCTGCAGGATATCGAAGAACTGCAGATAGTCGCTGCATGGCGTCTGAACCGTTTGGACGAAGCGGCATTCTACGCGAAACAGTGGATCGACGGGCAAAGATCTGCTCAGGAAACAGCGATCGCCTGGCAAGCGCTTGCGGAGGTCGCCGTAACCGAGGGATACACCGAAGCGGCTCTTTGGCTAGCGCTCAACCCGATTGTATTCTCCCACCCGAACCAGCCTCGATACTTGGCGGACGCATACGAAATCGCCATTTTCGCCGCTTACGAGCTCGATCGTCACGCCTACGCGAAACGACTCCTCGATGAGATGAAATCCCGCGGGCTCGCATGGCCGATCGATTCCGAACGATCCCATATCCTGCCTCGCCTTGACGAAATATCTCTCGAAGATCGTTCCGACAATCGCGCCCACTCCTCTCCTAGCTCCATCCACAGCCTCACAATTGAAAGTCTCTCGAAATTAGTCGGACATCCCTAACTTTCGTAATCAAAACATGAATATCATACGCTCTATTCGCCCGCTTACCTTTTGCTTACTTTTGACGAACCCGCTCCTTTACGGTCAGAGCGATGTCGCCGCAGGTGCCTCTAGTTCGTCGCTCTGGACGATGATCGGTCAAGGCGGCTGGGCAATGATCCCGCTCGGAATCTGTTCGCTCGCTTTGATCTACCTCGCGATTCACTGCGCCAGAGAAACCACGCCGGCGAATTTCGGAACTGACGCGTTCACCAACCGAGTCGAATCGCTCTGCAAGAACGGCAAGTTGGAGGAAGCAAGTTCCGCCGCAAAACACGAACCCACTTTGCTCGGGAGAGCGCTCGCTGTAGCCTTGCCGAAATTTGATCCTGCGTCACCGGATTCGAGTGGAGAAAAAGTGGACGACACCGTTCAGGAAATTTTCGAACTAGAAGAGCACGCCATTGGACAATGGATACACTACATCAACGTGATCGCAACCGTTTCTCCGATGATCGGTCTCCTCGGAACCGTCAGCGGAATGATCGGCGCTTTTCAAACCATGTCGGCAGGCGGCATGGGTCGGCCTGAGTTGCTTGCGGGCGACATCGGCGAAGCGCTCATAACCACCGCAACCGGCCTCTGCATCGGGATACCCGCGATGATCGCCTATTCCTACTTCAACAATCGACTCAACAACCAGCTCGTCGAGAACGCCCAAAGAGCCAACACGATCAGCGAACACCTCACCGATTCACGCTCCTCGTAATGCGAATTTCTGGAGGCAAGGCGCGAGGCGTCGAACTGCGCGTATCGAAAAGCGCCGTCCACCGGCCAGCGATGGACCGATTGCGCCAAGGCATCTTCTCGAGCCTCGGGCAAAGGATCAATGACGCCCGTGTGTGCGACCTCTTTGCCGGCACAGGCTCCTACGGGCTGGAAGCGCTCAGCCGCGGCGGCGCTTCCGCAACGTTCTTAGAAACGAACCCGAAAGCCTGCGCGATGATCAAAGCGAATATTCAAATCGTCGCCAAAAGCATGGGGGCAGATCGACTGGACGCGAAAACGCTTATCGGAGACGCGATCAAAGCGACCGCCCTCGAAAACGACTCGTTCGATATGATCTTCGTCGATCCGCCTTACGACATGATCGAGTCCTCTGCCCCGGCGCTCTTTTCCACCTTCAACCGACTTCTCGCAGAAAACGGAATAGTCGTATTCGAAATGCCGGGACGCCTCGAGATCGAACCGGAAGGTTGGAATCTCCGAAAACGCATCGGCAAAGGCAAAGACCAGCCCACCGCCTGCATTTATAGAAGAAGTAGCTCAGTGCTTTAGCCTGAGCATACTAGAGAAGCAAAGTGTAGGAGCGGCTTTATGCCGCGATAGATGCAGCTAAATCGTGGCGTAAAGCCGCTCCTGCATTTCTGGCTCAGGCTAAAGCACTGAGCTACAGATCTACCAAAACATCTCCAGCAGCAGCGCGATTCCTGCGATCGCTGCCGTCTCTGTCCGCAAAGGGCGCGGACCGAGATGAGCCAGCGTGTAGCCGTTTTCTCGAAGCAGCTCCCGCTCTTTACCCGTCCATCCGCGTTCGGATCCTAGCGCTAGACCTATTGAACTCGTCGCATCGATTTCCCCCAAACCAATCTCCGCTTCGTAGTTATCCAGCGCGATTCTAGTCGGAGTCGCATCCAAGGCATCGATCGCATCCTTTAAGCTCATCTCAAAATAGACCTGCGGCATTCGAGTGGTAAACGCCTGGGCCACTCCGGCGACCACGTGCCGACGCCATTCACCAGTGGTCCAGAGTTTGGACGACGCATAGGAAGGCTCTCCTCGCTCCGTAGTCACGAAGCGAATACTTCGAACGCCAAGAGCCGTCGCATCTTGCAAAATCTTTCGATTCGTTTGCGGCCGCGACAACCCCACAACCAAATCGATTGGGTACAACGCAGGCTCTTCATCGGAATTCCAATTGAATTCCAACGAAAGCGCGTCTTCACCGATCTTCGTCACTATCGCTTTCCCCTTCGGCCCATTGAGAATACCGGCATCAAAATCGTCGCCTTCGCTTCGCCGCAACACCTGCAGAATATGAACCGCCCGTTCGTCCGTCCTTAGCAGCGGCTTCTGAAATTCGTCCGGCTCGAAAAGTACGATGTTCATCGGTCCGCGCCAGCGATTCCCTACCTCCCGAACAATCCGGGGAGCCAAGTTGTTATGATTGGCACATAGGTTATCAGAAGTACCCCAATCGCGAATACGGCAAGTAGCGGCAGCGCCGCTTTGATAACCACCGACATGGGCTTGCCAAATCGATACGAAGCCAAAAACAAATTCATCCCGATCGGCGGGGTAAGGTAGCCGAGCTGCAAGTTCGCCAGAAAGATGATTCCCAAATGCACGGGATCGATCCCAAATGCAACGCCCAGCGGCACGATCAGCGGCACGATGACGATGATTGCCGAAAAGATATCCATTAAACAGCCGACGAGAATCAGCACCGCGTTCAAAGCCAATAGGAAAACGTACTTCGACTCGATGGTCGCCTGGGCCCACTCCACCATCTGGTCCGGGATCATAGCGAAGATGAGATAATCCGTCAGTCCCATGGCGACTCCAAGAATAAGCAGAACGCCTCCGACCAGTAGTCCGCACTCCGCCATCATTTTCGGCAACTCGCCTCCGATCTTCACTTTGCGTATCCAGATTCCGTCGACGAGATAGAGCAGAAACGCGTAGAAGGCCGAAACCGATGCCGCTTCGATGGGCGTCGCATATCCGCTGAACAGCGCCGTCAAGGCGACGATTGGCAGCATCAACTCGCCCAACGCCGCGAGCAACGCCTTCCCGAACTCGCCCCAATCCATAGGCGCCTTTTCGACTGTGACCTTCGGCTGCTTCCAGATTCCCCACGCGATTGTCATCGCGACCAGCAACGCACCGGGCAATGCCCCCCCCAGAAAAACGTCCTTTAGCGAAAGGCTCACCAATTTCGTGTTGGTAGCGACGACCGCATACAATATCAGTGGCAGGCACGGCGGAAACAAAACCCCCAGCGAGCCCGCGCCCGTAAGCATCCCGATACTGGAACGCTCGCTGTAGCCAGACGCAGTCAAGATCGGCATCAATAGGCCGCCCAACGCGAGTATAGTAACACCCGACGCTCCTGTGAACGTGGTGAAAAACGCGCAGACGAAAACCGTCACCACAACCGCCCCGCCTCGAACGCCACCGAAGACCGATTGGATCAGCCGGATCAGCCGCTTCGACGAATTCCCTTGGGCCAGGAAATAGCCCGCCAGGGTGAAAAGCGGCAGCGTTACCAGCAGCGGATTGCTGGTGAATCCATACAGCATCGACGCCTGCGTCTCAATCGTAACATCGATCCGCTCATCGGCGAAATAGCCGACCGCCCCCCAATTCATGATCAACGCGGCCCCACCAATGGCTACGTACAAAGGAGCCCCGGCAACCGTTGCGACAACGAGTAGTATCAACAATGGCCATACGAATCCCTCGACGTCCTCGAAAGGATAAGTGGCAAACCAAACCAGAAGCGCCCCGAAAGCGATTGGCGCCAAACGAAGAAGCCAAGACTCGCCGCTAAACCAAACGATTCGCATGGCCAGCAAAGCGAACCCGACCGGAATCACGCTCATCAAGACCCACACTGGAATTCCTCCAAAGAGAATCGATTCGCCTATCCCCTCTGTATTGACAAACTGGTAACCGCCGAAGCCTATCGCGAACGTTACAACCAGCGCCACGGTTGAACTGACCGAGAGAGCGCCCGCCGCCCAGCCACCTTTCAAGTACGCGGTGAAGGTCGAAAGCGACAACAGCCGCTTTTCCCGCGCGGCGATCGCGCCGCCAAGCACAGCGACGAAAAGCACGAGGTGCTGAAGAATCTCCGCGGAACCAGAGACGCCTGAATTGAATTGCCGCAAAACGATCTCCATCAACGGGAGAATCATCATCACGAACAGCGCGAGAGAGATCAGCCAATCCTCGCCATACGCCCACATCGAATGGGCCTTGCTCGCGAGGCGCCTGATTCCCGGCGCGTCGCTCGCAGACGAATCGTTCGGTACGTCATTTTTCTCCACGCGGAATTGCTAGATACTGGCTACTCTAAGAGCAAGGGAGAATTAAGATTGGGCTCTTCCATTTACCACACCGGATTCCCGGTGTAGCTAAGCCGTCCCGCTTAGCGGGACGGCGTGGATTCAAGAAGCTCCTCACGGGTTCGCCGCGCGGTAGTCTTCAAGGATCTCTATCGCCTGATCCCAGATTTCGGCGGGCACCGTATTGTCCCGAATATGGCTATACGCCTCCTTCGAGACCGCCTGCCAATCCGCATTCAGGGACTCATCCATCTTGTGCACATTGAGATTCCAATCGTCCCTCATGACTCGGATCGACTCCTCGCTTTCCTGCCTACCCGATTCGGTCATCACTTTTCCGGTCTCTTTCGCTGTGGCGAGCATGGCTTTCTGCTCCTCCTCCGAAAAGCGATCCCACATTTTTTTGGAAATTAAGATCGCTCCAATAATGGGCGTGTAGTTGAAATCCAGCATGTAAGGAGCCGTGTTGTAAGTCTGGCTGGCTAACGCGTAAAAGGGCGGCATAGGAACCGTATCGACGAGACCCGTAGTTAAGCTCGACACGATTTCCGTGCTGTCGATCGCAACAGGGCGAAATCCCATTTTCTTGAGAAGGTCGGTCTGCTTCGGATCTCCAGCCCACGTAAAGAGCTTCGACTGCCGCATATCGTCGGGCGTTATCAATTCCTTCTTGCTGAAAATCCGCACCCATCCGCTGTCGATCCAGGTAAGCACGACAAACCCTTTATCCAGTATTCTTTCCTCTAATACAGGAGCCATTTTACCCATCACATGCTCAAGCTCGTCGAAGCTGCGATAGAGCAGCGGCACTTTTTGAAACACGGCCACACCATCATCGATTTCGGAAAGCCCGATACCTGTCAGCAGCGCCGCGTGCAGCCGATTGATCCGCATCTTCTGGATCAGGTCCGACTCGCTGCCCTGGCTGCCTCCCGCGTAGACGATCAGGCTGGCTTTGCCCTTGGTTTCTTTCTTCCAGGTCTGCCCCATGCGGCGCAGGGTCTTGTCGAACGAGGTGTCCTTCGGAGCCAGGGTCGCCAATCGGAGCGGAGCGCTCAGCCCCGCCGATATCAATGCGGTCAACGCGATCGCGAACGAGATGAAGCGTACAATTCGGGTTGGAAAGGTCATGGATAGATCGTTTTCACAGCTAGAAGGACAAATTCAAGTATATACACATATGAAACAGCAGATCGTCCCAAACGTTTCATAATTCAGGGACTTTTTGGGACTGGTCATGTGTGGGAGCCTGCTTGCAGGCGATTTTCTCCTCATTGCCTGTCGAAAGAATCGCCTGCAAGCAGGTTCCTACAATTGGTGAACACGCTCTCCCCTCTAGAAAAACAGCCAATCCAGCCGCGTCAGGAGCCACTTCGCTCGGCGCTGGTAGATCAGATTGGAGAGGCGCCAGTCGGGACGGGCGTCCAGATCGATGGCGAGGGCCTGATTGAGGAGCGAGATGAACAAATCCTTGTCCTGCTTCTCCACCGCGACCGATTCGGCGTAGGCCACGTAGACCGAGGCCATTAGTCCGCTTGAAAGCTCCTTAGCCTTGATAAACTGCTCCGTCGCCTTCTTGATCGGATCGCCGTCTCCGTTCAACCGGCTAATCTCGTAGGTGATGAAAAACGAGCGCAGCGATCCGTAATCCCAGTCAGGATCCAGCTCGAACGCGCGTTCCATCAAAGATTCCGCCACGGCCAGGTCCCCCACGAGCTGCGGATTGTCCAAGGAAAGCGAGACCGCCGCAGCCCAAGACAATCCCGTCCAATAGAGAGACGGAACGTCCTTCTTTTTCAGGCGACTCAAGGCGGCTTCCGAATCGCTTTTCAATGTAGCCTCGAATCCGGAAACCACTTCCTCTAGCGACCGCATTCCGTATCGTTTGGCACGCAAATAGAGCTTCGCGGCACGCTCCCTCAGTTCCACCGCCCGGTCGTAGTCTTCGTCCTCGATCTCGTCCGCGTCGAGCTGCACGAATCCGTAACCGTATTGGGTGAATCCGCTCGCCAAGGCAAGCAACAGGCCCTCGTGATTCGGGCTTTCCGCGAGCACGCTTTCCATCAGCTTAAGGCTAAAGGGAAGCGCGTCTTTGATCAGTTCCGGATCCTCGTCCGACGAAAACACGGATCCGCCCCCAGAGAGGGCATTGCCCACCTGATTCATCGCCATTTTCTTGACCGAACAGCCGCTCATCAAGAAAAGCCACGCGGCCAAAGTAACGCAGGAAAGTCGGGAATAACTCATTTCGGCGGCAAACTACCCCCTAACGAGCCATTTGCAATAGCTTAGGAGAAAGGGTTTGCGGCAGGGGTTACATTAACGACAGTTCGCCGATTGTAGGAGCCTGTTTGCAGGCGATTGAAGGTAGGGCTGACTATCCTTAGTCAGCCGTGGAAAAGGACCACCGTAACGAAGCTTAGGGATAAGCAGCCCTACCTATTTTGCAAACCAGAGAATCGCCTGCAAGCAGGCTCCTACATCTAAATCTCGACGCTTCAAATGCCGCTCAGGACCACTGGGCCCTCGGGCTGCTCCGGGCGTTTGCTCTTATCCTCGGTCACGAAAAATGAGATTCTCTCGTCCATATCCTCGATCGCCTCGTTGGAGGAAAGATCGAAAAACGCGAGCTGGCTGCCCGCTTCGTCGGACTTGAGCATTCCCGCCCAGACCGGAGGGTTGTCGTTCGAGGTCTTCGCCCAAACGTTGTAATACGTGCCCAGCCGGCTGTCGGGAATGTTCTCGATTCCGATGACGCCAATCTTGATTTTCCGATCGTAGATCGTGAATCCTCCGGAAAATTCCTGGGCGTCGACGCTATCGTCGCTTTCCGGGGGCAGCCCCTCGCGCGAGAACCAGTACGCCTCGGCCAATCCGGTCAGCTCCATTAGCCGATCCTGGAATTCATCTTCGCCGTGGTTCACCAGCACCGTCGTTCTAGCCGCTGGATTTCCCAGATCCTTAACAATGATATCGCTGGCCGGTTCTGAAGCGAGCAACTGACGCCCGTTGCTACCCGCATCGCTCGTCAAGGCGACGCCAAACACTACCGCCAAGCAGGCCGCAGCCGCCCAGCCGCCCCAAGTCAGAACAGTCAGCGCCGCACTGGTTTGCTTGCGGCTCGCGGGCTTTGAGGCATCGGCTTCCCGGACAGTGTCGACTTCCGACATGATCCTCGAGAAGGCCTGGAACGGGACGTCGATTTGCTCGCAATCGCGAGCGTGCTCCTCGTTCAAGCGTTGCCACTCGTGGACGGAGTTCTGCAATTCTCGGTCGGTCTCCAACCGCTGCTCGAAGCTCTCGACCTCTGAGCGAGGGAGTGTGCCAAGCGCGTACTGGACCGCCTTTTCGTTTAATTCTTCGTTATTCATAACAGTGAGACATGAGTTGCCTTAATCGCTGCATCCCGCGGCGCATGGAGGTTTTCACCGTGCCGAGGGGCATATTAAGCGTATCTGAGATTTCTTGTTGAGTCAGTCCCTTGCTGAGAGCGAGGGAGAGGCTATTCTTTTGGGCTTCGGGGAGCTTTTCGAGCATGTTGCGGAGCCGCCCGACTTCCTCGCGGACCGCGACCGTCTCGGAAGGCGTCCGCTCGCGCGATTGGATCGCTTCATTGGATTGCAAGGACATCGGATCCTCGACGATCGATTCCGGCTTCAATCGGCGGAGCCGGTCGATGCACAGCCGCTTGGTCACCAGAACTGCCCAGCTGAACGGCCGAGACAAGGCGGGATTGTAGCGAGGGGATGTCCGCCAGATTTTCACGAACGCGTCCTGGATGACCTCCTCCGCCATCATCCGGTCTTTGAGAAATTTGAACGCAAAGGAGAACAAAGGCCGCGAATAGCGCGCGTAAAGCTCGTCGAACGCCCCGCGTTCCCCCATCGCGATGCGACGGATTAACTCGGCCTCGATACTTGCGTCATCCATCCGTTTATCCATTCCGCGTCCCGATGAATTCCTATTGATCCGGAATGGGCGTGCCCAGGCTGGACGGGAGCCCTTCCCCCCGCAAAATCGGATCGTCGATCTCCAACTCGAAGTGTTGATTCAGTTCGTCCATAAGCTTGACGAGAGCCTTGCCGAGCACCTCGTTGTATTGCTTTCTGGCTTGAGTCGCAGAGAACATTGGAGCCGCTCCGCCGCGCTCCCGAAAGAAACCGAGCTTGTTCTTGCTTCGACCGGCCGAAGTCTCCTTGAGCCAACCGTTCAGCCGCACCTCGATCTCACCGTAGCCAGTATCACCCCACTCGTGGATAACAAGCTGCAATTCGGGCTGTTCTTTAGGCGATCTCGCGCCGAAACGGACGATTTTGTAATCCATCGGGAAATCGATCTCCTCGAGAACCTTCTCCAAGGTTTCCTCGATATCGTGGAATCGGTCGATTTCATCGCCCCAGTCATGGATATTGTCGATCACCATGATCTGCAGCACTTGGGTCGGATTCAGGTAGATGAACGGGATCTCCTTTTTTTTAGAAAAAGCCAGAAAAGGAATCAGCGTCAGAGCCAATATTAGTCGTACCGTTATCATTGTCAGTCAGTGTGCCTACACGGGTCGATCTCGATTGAGAGCGAGTCCGCATTGAATGAATTCGTTGGGGCGAATTCTTTGGATTCAATTTTCACTCCTTCTGTCCCAAAAGCGAGTCAACAAGCACGAAATCATGCGAAATCACTAAATGTAGGAGCCTGTCGCTGACCCCGACTTGTCGGTGGCTTGCAGGCGATCCATGCAATTCCACGCCGCATTCGCGTCGTAGTGGAAGATATATGTTTCTTCGGAGAACGCCTCCATTTGACGATGACACGGACCGCCTGGCAGTCGGTCCCTACCTTGGGCTCCCCTACGCGAAGCGGTCCAGTCGCAGACGTTGGCGTTTGTCGAAAAGTCGCATTTCGAGCAGCTTGAGGGCCGTCGCCATGCCAAAACCGACGCCTCCGGCGATGAAAAACCAGATGATTATCTGATACTTGACCGCCTCTGTGGGCGAGGCTCCGGCCAGGATTTGGCCTGTCATCATCCCGGGAAGGGCGACGATTCCAGCGGTCGCCATCGAATTGACGACCGGCATGATCCCCGTGCGGATGCAATCCCTGAGATAAGGCAGCGTAGCCTCTCGCGCGCTTTGCCCCAGCGCGAGCCGCTGCTCGATGATCGCCCGGTTGTCCACGAGCGCGGAGGTCAGCCGGTCCATGCTCAGGCTGATCGCGCTCATTGTATTGCTCATGATCATGCCCAGCAGCGGAATCGCGTACTGCGGCAAATACCACGGATCCGGCTTCACGACGACCAACAGGCCGAACAGCCCTACCGCGAACGACGAGACGAAAAGAGTCGACGCTCCCAAGCCGAAAGAGCCCCACCCTTTCAGCCGATGCTTCTGTCGCGCCACGATCTCTCGCGAAGCGACCAACAACATGATAAACGCCATCGCCGCGACGTACACGAGTTTCCCTTCGGCAAATAGAAACTTCAAAACGTAGCCGATGACTTGCAATTGAATCACCAGCCGAACCGACGCCACAACCAGCGATCGCGTCACCCCCAGTCGGTAATACGCGAGCAGTATCCCCAATCCGGCTACAATCGTAGCCGAGAATGCTATATCCCAATAGTCGAGTCCGATGGCAGCATTCATTCCCACGCAACCTCCTCCGTACACGGATGAACGGATTTGCCCTTCATCAAGAACAATCGATTCCCCACGCGCTTTGCCTGAGACTGGCTATGCGTCACCCAAATCGCGCAGGCGGAACGTTTTTCGATATAACCGAGTATCAAGTTTTCGACTACTTCCGACGCCGCTTCATCGAGGTTCGCGGTTGGTTCATCCAGCAGCAATACCTTCGGGTTTCGATCGAGCATTCGCATGATCCCAAGCCGCTGGCGCTCCCCCATCGACAACCGGCTCGGAGCCCAGCCCATCGCATCCGACGACAGGCGCAATCGACTCAGATCCGATTCCGTCGGAGGCTCGCCGAAATGCGCTCCCACTGTATCTTCCCACCAGAGAATCTCCGCTGGCAGATACGCGACATTGCGGCGCCACTGCGTAGGCGGAATCTCCTCCCGGTCCTGGCCGTCCAATTCGAGCGTCCCCTCGTTGGGAATCAAATCCGCGACGGCTCGCAGCAAAAGCGATTTGCCCGAACCGGATTCGCCGCGCAAACAGATCGTCTCGCAATCGCCTAGCTCCAAAGCGATCGCCGACCAATCGAGAAACTGCAAATCGCGTATCGTCAAACTCATGAGTCAATCGTCCCCAACAACCTCGCGATTACTGACGAACGAAGCCACGAGAGCAAATCGAATTTTCTAACCACAGATTTCACAGAACACACAGATAATTTAGAAGATGGTACGCTTATTCGAATCCAACTGAGTCCTCTGTACTACTATCCGTCATAACCTTGTTTTTTAAGCAAAGTTTTCGAATCCTGCCCCCGATTCACTCGCCATGAGCTTGTCGAATGGTCGGGGATCCTGCCCACGCGCAGCGTGGATCAAGCGAGGCACGAGCGTTCTTAATAAAATTCGTTTAACAACGTTCCTTCGTCACTTGATCCCTCGTCGAGACTCGGGGCAGGATCCTCGTTTCCGTCTTCGCGCTGCTACGCTGAGACAAGCCGCGAGGGCAGGATTTTCGTTTCGTTCTACTTCAACAATAATTCCGTGAAAATCCGTGTGATCCGTGATCAACATTTGGTTGCCTTTCGACAAAGCTCAAGGCCCTGAGGCTCTCGAACGGGCGGCTTCGCTACTCTGCGCAATCTGTGGTTTAGATCCATTCCATTTCTAGAAAATCTTATGTCATAGGTAGGTTGGCCGCTACCGGAGCATCATTCGCGCGGTTGCCATTCTCTCCGGCGGTGATCTAATAGGCGGGCATGAGTGATTCGATTCGGTTGGGTATCGCAGGGGGGAGATTCGGCAAGCATCACGCCGCCGCGTTCAAGCAGATCGAGGGCGTCACGCTCACCGCGATTA
>JAJFLS010000362.1 GCA_021772595.1 Opitutales bacterium | reverse complement strand
CCGCCGATCTCAATGATGGCCGTTTCGAGAGCTTAATCCTTGATGCCGCATTTCCGCTGATTCAGCGCTGGGGCGCTCGTCTACTCACGGAGGAAATCGATCGCCGCCCGGAGCGTATCGACCGGATACTGACAAACGTTTCCGAACGGGGAAACCCTGCAAGTCAAATGGCGATTCTCGATGGTCTCGCCGATGGACTTAGCGGCCGCAAAAAAGTCCAGAAACCGTCCTCTTGGGATTCGGTTGTCGCCCGTCTTGGCAAGAACGCTGATGAAGGGATGCAATACCGCTTGCATACCTTGGGGGCCGTGTTTGGGGATGGACTGGCGATTAACGGGCTGAGAGAGATTGCGTTGAATCCACAGAATGCGGTTATGCAGCGGCTGCCAGCCCTAGAGGCTTTGGTTGAAGCCCAGATTCCTGATCTTCGAAATGTTTGCGAACAAGTGCTAGAAGTGGAAGGTCTTACGCTTACAGCGGTCCAGGGGCTCGCTTTGTTTGAGGATCCCGCCATTGCCAAGCTGCTCGTCGATAGTTGGCCGAGCTTTTCGGGGAGAATCCGCCCAACGATAATGCGGACTATGATAACGAGGGCGACATGGGTGGCTCATGCGCTCGATGGACTGGAGGAAGGAACCATCAAGACGACCCAGTTTCGCGCCTATGAGATTCGCCAAATCCGCAGTCTAGGGGACCCTCGGATCACGCGGCGTTTCAACGAACTGATGAACTTGGCGGCGCCAGAGGGTGGGTCTGAAGAAGGGGCTGGGGATTTCGACAAGTGGCGGAAAATCCTTACGCCGGATAGCTTGGCTGAAGCGGATATTGGAACGGGCAAAACCCTATTTCAGGGGCTTTGCGCGGCGTGTCACAAAATGAATGGCGCGGGAGGGGAGATCGGTCCGGATCTTACGGGAGCCGCCCGTGATAACTTGGAGTATTTACTGGGTAATATATTAACGCCCAGCGCCGTGGTTGCGGAAGATTACCGGCAAATCACCGTTAAGCTCAAGGACGGGCGCGTTCTCGGTGGAACCGAGCAATCGAGTTCCGAAAATGTGTTTCGATTGCAAACCGCTACCGGTGTAATGAATCTCGATCGTTCTGAGATTTTAGATGTGGAAAGATCTCAAACGTCAATGATGCCTCCGGGGCTTCTTGATTCTATCAGTGAAGAACAGGCCCGCGATTTGATAGCCTATCTGATGTTGAAGTAACCGTAAGGCATTCGAAAATATTTCATGGCAACGTGTATCACGAAAATAATTACAGAATAGAAGCTAATATAAAACGGTTTTCAATGAATCTTAGTTCAGATAATTATTATAAGCGTATTTTCTCCTTCGCCGCCACCGTATTCATTTTCGCTGGCTGCGCGGATCAACCGGAGACGGAGGTAAACGAGAAAGCGGATCATGCGCATCATTCGTCGGCTCATCAACAGGATGAGAATGTCCCGGGCGATAGTGATAAAATTGATACAAGTGTAGCGGCCAGCGCGTTCGAGCCGCTTCCGTTTCCGCGGAACCGAATTCGCGACTATTATGCGGAGGAGGCGCGGCGCCATCTCAGTCGCGGCGACCAGCCGATGCCCGAAATCCTTCCGGAATTCCCGGGATTGGATGGCGGCAAGTTTGGCCACTGGGGACAGGGTGACGACGCGTCTTATGCGGACGAATCGCTCAATGAAATGGACATGGGGGGAATGGTATCGCAAGTGGTGAAGCACTTCGGGCGGACAACGGTACGAGCGGTCGTCGTAGCCGTTGGGAAAGACCAGAAGGCCTCGGCTCTTTTCGATACCGAGCGATTAACGTTTACCGACTCTTGGCAGGGAGGAACCGTGACTTGGGATACGCAGCGTTTCGGGGTGAATACCGGAGTCAGGCCGGGAGGCGAGCGCCTTCTCGATCTTGGCGATTCGGCTTGGACGAGGGAGGACGGAAAGGAATTGAAGCTCGATTATCTCGGCTTGTATCGCAATGGGGAGCGGGTCGTTTTCCACTACAGGGTCGCTGGGGTTTCGGTTTACGACCAGGTCTGGTATAGCAACGGAAAGTTGATGCGAACGATGACGGTTGACGGAACGCTGGAGCCCGGGATCGCTTTGAGATCCTCGCTTCCTCCGGTCTTCGATCAAGGGGAGACGAAGCGACTGGCTCTTGGGCAAACGCCTCAGTGGACCTCGCGCCCAGTGGTCACTCGTGGAGAACTGGGGACGGGTTCCGGTCCTTACATTATCGATACGCTGACGATTCCCTATCACGACGAGAATCCATTCGGGACGCCCTTCCGCGTGGGAGGCTTCGATTTTCTTCCTGATGGCAGGGCGGCCGTCAGTACGCTGATGGGAGACGTCTGGTTGCTCGATGGTATCGATGGTAAACTCGATAAGCTGACATGGAAGCGTTTTGCGGCGGGGCTGAATCAGCCGCTGGGACTGGTTGTCAAAGACGGTAAGATCATCATACTCGGTCGGGATCAGATTACCCGCTTGCACGATTCCAACGGGGATGGCGAAGCCGACTTCTACGAGTGCGTCACCAATGATTATCCCGCCGTCGCCGGAAACACCTATCCCTGTACCCTGCATCAAGATCAGGACGGGACGCTCTATTGGTTCACCCGCGCGGAGGGGTTTCAGTTCACGCGGTTTGCGGAAGGTTCCCAGCCAGAATCGGTCGCGACAGGAGTGCGTAACAGCAACGGTATGGGCATCTCAGCGGATGGCAATCTCCTGCTGGCCACCGCGCAGGAAGGACCGTGGACCCCGGCAACTGCCATCTTCGAGGTCAGCAAGGGGAGCTATCATGGCTTCAAGGGGCCTAAAGAAGGTTTTGGGAAATACGGGTATGAAATGCCGCTGTGCTTTATCCCGCGTGGGATCGACAGCTCTGCGGGCGACATAGCCTTCCTGCCGCAAGATGAACGCTTTGGCCCGCTTGCGGGAACAGCCCTGGGGACCTCTCTCGGGGCGTGTAGCTACTATCTCATCTTGCGCGAAGAAATCGGAGGTCGGAGTCAAGGCGGAGTCGTTCCTTTGCCCGGCGACTTTCTATCGGGAGCCCATCGCTCGCGCTATAATCCGCATGATGGACAGTTTTACGTTGCCGGTACCGCCGGTTGGGGCAGCTACTTTCAAAAGCCCGGTTCCCTGCAGCGGGTTCGATACCAGGGTGGAGCATTGCATCTTCCAGAGAGTGTAGAAACGCGTTCCAATGGTCTGATCGTACGCTTCAATACGGCGATCGACCCGGAATCCGTTTCATTGAAAAACGCCTTTTGCGAGCAGTGGAATTATTTGTACAGCCGTGGGTATGGATCTTCTGAATACTCTGTAAAGAAGCCAGGCATCGCCGGGCATGATCCTGTTGAAATCCGGTCGCTGCACTTGATGGAAGACGGTCGCTCCCTTTTTGTCGAAATCCCTCAGCTCCATCCGGTGATGCAGCTTCATCTGTATTTGGATCTTAAAACCGCTGCCGGAACAACGTTCACTCCAGATATATACTATACAATTATTCAGACAGGCGATGAGCCCTTTATGCGTTTTCCCGATTACGCGAAAATTGCCAAAGAACCGTACAATGATTTTCCCATTCCAGGAAGTTATCCCCGCGACCAGCGTCTAGTGGCTCAGGAACAGCTCGGTAAGAGCGTCGGTGGCTTTGAAACCGCTGAAATCAAATGCGTGCCCGGTCTTCAATTCGAGCCTCGCCGCATTCAGATGCGGGCCGGGCGCCGGGCGGTCATTGTGTTGGAGAATGCGGATGTCGATATGGGACACAACTTGGTTGTCGTCGAACCGGATCGCCTTCAAGCTATAGGTGAAGCGTCCATGATACTGGCCGCCGATCCCTCGGCGGTAGG
>JAJFLS010000361.1 GCA_021772595.1 Opitutales bacterium | reverse complement strand
CACCTTTGGGATGCGGATTCCAACACTTACAAAACTACCCACGAAGCTCCCTTCTCCCGAGTCATAGAGAAGTTCCGAACGGAAGGCACCAAACAAACGGCTATTCTAAACGGCAAATACTATTTGTTCATGACTGATGCCGGCCATTGCATTGGTCGCGTGAATACAGAAACAGGTGTGGTTGAGTATCTTCAAGTACCCGCTCAAGTGGTTCGAAATTCCGATGAGCCCGACCAGGTACTATGGAACAATCACATCCCTAGTGATGGGACCAATTCTCGTGGTCTGCCAATCGCCAACGACAAGCGCTCGAATGGGGACGGCTGGGGACACGTTACCTGCGGGCCTCCTATCGCCGTGAACGAGTTCGTATTCTTTTCGACGATGATCGGGATGACTTATGTTGTTAATAGTCAATCCGATATGTTTGACGCCTCCGCATTAATTTCAATCAACGACCTCGGCCCCGCAGGCGAAACGTGGAGCTTGAGCACCCCAAGCTACGCCCAAGGAAGGATCTTTCATCGTGGCCTCAAACAAGTCATCTGTATTGGAGAGCTGACTCCTTAGATTGGATACGAACCTATCCTAACTGAGGGATCGTTCCTGTACTGGCGTGATTAAAATGGTCGGCTTCAACCCCATAATTCTGCAATAGAGTCAAATGTAAATTCGCCAATGGCGTATGCTCGTCGCAAACGATGTGGCGACCTGGCTTCAATGCGCCTCCGCCTCCTCCAGCCAGTATAATCGGAAGATTATCTTTAACGTGCCCATTTCCATCTTTCATGCTCGAGCCGTACAGTACGGTGGAATTGTCCAACAAGCTTCCGTTGCCCTCGTCGATACTGTCCATACGCTCGAGCATATAGGCCAATTGTTCGATGTACCAATTGCTAACTTTCGTGTATTCAGCAACCGCTTGCTCCTGGTTTTTGTGATGGGACATTCCATGATGGTCGGAAGTGACGCCATCGAGAAACGCGAAATTCTGACGACTGAATCCATGGGCGGTCATCAATGTGCCAACTCGAGTTGTATCCGTCCAGAAAGACAGCACAAGCAGGTCCATCATCATTTTCAAATGGGCGCTGCGATCTTGAGGAATCCCCGCTTCGGGACGAAGCAATTCGGGACGCGTTGGCGGCGTCCAAGAGCGTTCCGGCGGATTTAGCGTGTTATCGATGCGGACCTCCACGGACCGAACGCTATCGAGGTACTCGCCAATCTTGTTTTTATCGTGACTGCTCGCCTTTCGCTGCAGGCGTTTCGCGTCTTCCAGCACAAGATCCACAACGCTTTTGCGGCGAGACGCCTCTTCGAGCGCTTCCGGTCCGGATTGATTTCGGAACATCCGATCAAAGGCGACGCGAGGATTGATTTCCGGTGAAATCCGCGTCGTGTCCGAACTCCAGGATACGGTATTCGCAAACGAAATCGGATCTCGACCAGCGGCTCCTTGGCGAGGCGGTTCAGTACCCAGTACGATGGAAGGGAAAAGGGTTTCCTGCCCAATCGCCTGGGCCACCCTTTGGTCGAGCGAGATCGCGTTCTTCCCCTGGCCGATCTTATTACCCGTGAGGAATGCCCCCGTCATCTGAACGTGTCCCTTCCCGACATTGTCGAGATTGGACAGGATGATCAGCTGTTCCTTAAGCCCTTTGAGAGGCTGAAGGATCGGGGAGAGTTCAAATCCCTTCCCGGAGCCTGCCACATCCCATGCTTTCGGGAAAACACCGTTAGGTTGGAAAATGCAAGCGAGACGAGTGGGAGGCTTGGCTAGAGCGCTGGATTTGGCCGACCCTGCCATGATTTCAAGATACGGCAGGGCTAAACTTGCGCCTACACCTTTGAGAAAAGTTCTTCGCGATATTTGACAGCGTCTACTCATGGTTCGGATCGGGGTGTTGGTTTAAGAACGGGTAGCTTAAAACCACTTCTTTTATCAAAGTCTCCGTACTGTACTGCGCGTTCTCCAGAGCTTCAATGATATTAAGCACGGGGCCTTCATCGTAATGCTTCAATTCCCGACCTAGAGCGAACGCTAGCATTTTCTCCGTCACATTGCGAACAAAGGCATCTTTTTCTTCTTTTAGAATAAACTCTTTCAACTCAACTGGACCTGTAAACTGCTCACCTCCCGGCATAATCCCCATACTATCGATAGGCACTCCGTTCTCGGTGGAGCGAAATCGCCCGATCGCATCGAAATTCTCCAGACCGAATCCGATCGGGTCGATTTTTTCATGGCAATCCACGCAACTCGGATTGCGCCGATGCATCTCAAACTCCTCCCGCAACGTCTGCCCTTTCACTTGGCCCGCGTTTTCGGGAAGAATTCCCGCATCCGCCGGCGGTTCTGGGATGCGGCTTCCCAACAAAGTTTCCAGAACCCACTTGCCTCGATTCACCGGACTCGTGCGCATGGGGCTAGAGGTCGCGGTAAGAATGCTGCCCATCCCGAGCAGGCCACCCCGTTCGCGATTCGATAACGCAACCCTTCGCATTTCATTCCCTTCAATCCCTTCAATGCCGTAGTGAATAGCCAGCCGCTCATTGAGAAACGTCTCGTCGGAATCCAGAAGATCCAAAAGGCTCCCTCCTTCTTCTAGCGTCGCTTTAAACGCTAAAATCGTTTCATCTTTCATGGCCCGGTTCAAAACGGGATCGAACTCCTTGAATTTCCTCCTATCAGGGAAGACCGTTGCCCCAAGAGACTCGTAACCCAACCATTGCCCGAGAAAACCCTCCAACGCGACGGAAGCGCGGGAGTCCTCAAGCATTCGCTCGACTTGCTCTTCGAGCACGGCAGGCTTTCGAAGCTGCTTGGATTTAGCGAGCTGGAAGAGTTCCGCATCGGGCATCGACGCCCATAGAAAATAGGATAGCCTTGACGCTAATTGGTATTCGTCTATCCGGTACACCGCATCGTCCCTTGAGGGAGCCAATTCAGGTCGGTAGAGGAAATGCGGCGAAACCAGAATTGCGGAAAGGGCCAGTTTTACGGATTCCTCAAAAGTATCGCCTGAAGCAACTGCGCGTTTATATAAGCCTATATAACGGTTGAAGTCCCTCTTCGAAACCGGTCGTCTAAACGCGCGTTCAGAAAATCGGCGCAATATGGTTTCCGCCGCATCCTTCGGAGAAACGCCATTACCCGGTTGGGCAATAAATACCAGCGGTTCGGCGGAGGCATCCTTCGGTCTTACTGGGCCTCGGATTTCGACCCAATCGATCGCCACGCATTGCGGTTTCGACGATTCTGCCCCTTTCGCTTGCGGTTTCGGCTTATAGTACACTTCGGGCACTTGAATATTCCAGGCCACCTGATGAGCGCCTTTGGGAACAAATGCGGTAACCTCGTAGACTCACGCCTCTTCGTTGAAAACTTCAATATCACAT
>JAJFLS010000037.1 GCA_021772595.1 Opitutales bacterium | reverse complement strand
TCGAATCCCCGATCCGTTAGCATCTTTCGATACTGTAGTTCGTTGAAGCGAAACGCTTCGTTGATCTCGTCTGAGGCTTTCGCGTCTTTCGGTATGTATTTCAGACCGTGGGCTTCGTAGTCGGATTGCTTTCTTAGGCCTTCGACTCCGCTCGCGTGGTATTTCCCGACAAAGCCCGTGCGGTAGCCAGCCTTTGAAAGGACGGCTGCGACATTCATATTGTCGGGCTCAAGGCCCATGTTGAATGAGGGAAAGGCCTGTTGGCCTTCGGGGCATTCTTCGAGAAAGATTTCCGAGGAGGAGCGGCTGGGATAGCGGCCGGTTAGAAAGGTGTAGCGCGATGGGGTGCAGACGGTGCTGGTAACGAATCCGTTGTGGAAAAGCATGCCTTCTTTCGCCATGCGATCTAGATTAGGCGTCCAGACATCGCCTCCGTAGGCGCCGATTGATTCCTTGTCCTGGTCGTCAGTTAGAATGAGGATGATATTCGGTCGCTTCGCTTGGGTTGAGTTAGCAGCGAAGGCCAGTAGGGCGGAGGCAATGAGGAGAAATTTAGAGATTCGATTCATTGGTTGTCTGTAGTTTGTCAATTGAGTAACGAGTGGAGGCGGTTCTGCTCTAACGATGCGGCGTGGCGCGAGCGCCAGCCCTACGATGAAAGGACAGCCAAAAGAGTCAGTGGTCAATAATCAATAAAACGAAGCGAAGGTTCGTATTGCGCAAAGGCTATAAAATGGCCATTTGCCACTAACCCTGCTGGCCGTCTTGTGTTGTTAACCGGCTCATGACCGATTCGGTACCGATGGATAAGGTCTCGCCGATCCGAAGTTCAAAAACACGTTCACAGCGAATCGCTATCCAGGCGTTGCCGCACGTAGAATCACTCTTAGAGGGTGTCTAATAAGTCAGTGGCGAATCGCTAGAACGGGGCGGCGCCCGTTCACTACCCTGAATCTCTCTTCAAAAAGGTAGCGCTCGGGCGCCGTCCCGAGCTTTTGTAGCATTTATTAGACACCCTCTTATAGACTGTTAAATAAGTTCAGTGTAGGAGCGGGTTTTGTCAGTCCTCCACAGCCCGGAGGGCGACGGACGGAACCCCGCGATAGAGCCGATCGACAAAAGACAGAATGAGAATTATCGCGGGATAAACCCGCTCCTACAATTTAGGAAACGCACGAATTTCGTCTTATATTACAGTCTCTTAGTTACCCATCACTCCTCCATCAATATTGAGGGCAGCGCCATCAATCCAAGAGGAGTCATCGCAGGCAAGGAACAACGCGGCCTTGGCAATATCTTCGGGAGTTCCCAATCTTTTCATAGGAGTACGTTCCGCTACATCTGAAATCGCCTTGGAAGGATCGGGAAACGCCTTGGCCGAAGACCGCAAGAGGGGCGTATCAACCGGACCAGGACACAGAATATTAGCCCGTATTTCGGGTGAATAATCCATCGCGACCTGTCTTATCAGAGGAACCAAGGCGCCCTTTGACGCGCAATAGGCGGCATGGCCAGGGAATCCTCGATAAGCGGCAATCGATCCAATGGCGACAATGCTTCCCTTGCCGCGGGCCCTCAGTTCAGGTATCCCTAGATGAAGGAGGTAATAAACACTATTAAGATTAACGTCTAGCGTCCGCTTCCATTCTTCCGGAGAAATGTCGGTAATGGAACCCAGACCCAGTGTACCGGCGCAGGGGACCAGTATGTCTATACCCCCGAAATTGTCCCTTGCGGTTTCGATAATCAACCGGTTCGTATTCAGATCTCCAACGTCGCCTTCGACAAAAACAGCTCCATGGCCCGAAACGGTTAGCTCTTCGACAATTTTTCGGCCCCGATCCCTGTTCCGTCCTGATATCACAACCGATGCTCCCTCGCTGCAGAACAGCTTCGCGATGGCTCTTCCCATTCCGCTTGTACTTCCCGTTATTACAGCAACGTGATCCCTTAACTTCATGTTTCTCCTTATTAGCTTACGCCGACTGAATCTCGGCCATTGACCTTATTCACGGCTTCAGAAAAAGATCAATCTTACATCTCAAGGTGTGGACTTTAGAATGTCGATTACCTGTACCCAATGATTCTCACAATCGAGTAAGCGCCCTTTGAAAAATCAAGGCAACGCCTCCCGACTCGTCTATATTCTTCCCACTCCCCCGTAAATGAGCCCGACACGAAAAACCGCAGTCTCTATCATTTTACTCCTGTTGCTTGTTACCCACCTGTCGGGCTCCCCCGAAACGCCGGCAATCCAAGATGAAGGCACGCTGCTCTTCGCCAACTACTGCTCCGCTTGTCATCAAGTCGACGGTTCCGGGACGGAAGACGGTCCGCCTCCCCTCGCGAATTCCCCATGGATCAAGGGTCCCAAACGGCACTTGATTCGCATCGTTCTCGACGGTCTACACGGGCCCATCATCGTCAACGAAAAGCTCTACGATCTAGAAATGCCCAGCTTCGGCCCCATTCTCAGCGATGCTCAAATCGCCTCCATCCTTACCTATGCCCGCCAAGCGTTTGCTGAGCCTCATGACGACCCTATTACGGCTCAAGACGTTGCCATATACCGAACGGCGAGCGCCACTCGCGAGGGCTACTGGACCGCTCCCGAACTGCGAGACGCGCCGGAGCTTCCCTGATCAGCCCGATCGCCTAGAGCCGCCCCAGGCCAAATTCGCTTCCCATCCAAACCACTTTGCCGTGTTTGAAGTGGATTTCGATGAACTTGGATGCGCTCACGCGTTTCCCCGACTCGTCCCGGAATTCGGCGACCTTCCGTTTGGTTTTAGCGTCGAACACATCCGGCGTGTGATTCCAAGCGAAACGGCCATCGCCACTGAATGCAACCCAGCCATGCCCGCCCTGCGATAGGTCCAATTGCGTTTTGGCTTTAGGCGGCATCTGGGTGGCGTCGAAAACGAAAAGGCGTTGGCCCTTCTGATCGCTGATCCAAAGCTCCTTCTCATCCGGCGTTAAGGCCGCTCCATGCGTTCGGTTCGCGATCGGCTCCTTCCCCGCCAAAACGCGATGCAGGACCTTCCCCGCTTCCAGATCCACTACGTCAAATCCCACGTGACCGCCGAGGCAAACGTAGGCGATCGTGTTGCGACTATTGACGGTATAAGGGAAGACGCCCTTTTCACCGACGTTTTCGATCTCTTTGATGATGCGATCATTTCCGGTATTGAACATCGTCAATTTCGTCTCTGTGCCGAGGAAGGCATACTTCCCATCCAGGCTGACGATGCTGTTATGCGCTTTCGCCCCCACCGTAATGCGTTTTTTCAGCTCGCCCGTCCGTCCATCTACGACCAGAAACCCGCTGTCGTCGCCAGCGTACCACCATCCTGTGGGAACATAGAGTTTCTTCCCATCCAAGGTAACCGACGACCGATCGCAACCGGCTTCGTATTGCTTTTCCCATACTATTTTTTCGCTTTCGACATCGAATTGACCGAGTCGCCGATTGGTGGTCGAATAGTAGACACTATGCGTCTTCGCATTGCCCGTAAAGCCGCGCAACCCCTCTTCGAATATGGGAACATCGATTCGTCGGACGAAGCGATGCCCGTCATCGATATCGAAAATTAGAATACCGGCCCCCGAGCGGCCTTCTTTTTGAGCGCCGTCCGGCGAGCTCATATACAGAAAACGCCGCGTTTCGGATTGGGCGAATCCCGCGGTGGCGAAAGCGAAGCATAGAGTTGCGAGCAGAATTATTTGTTTCATGGCAATCAGGTTAATCGTTTGAGATTGAGGGAATAAAAGAGGCCTTCGGTTCGATTTCTCAGGGCATCAAGCGTGATGCTCAAAAGGGCCATAAATAGTCAGTCTGAACATGAACTTAAGCCAAGGCTAGATAAAAACCGATTGCTCTGACAGGAGCGCCAACTTCGGGCTGAAAGGGTGAGGGGTGAAAAGGTGAGGGGTGAAAGGGTGAAGGGGTGAAGGGGTGGCTTCGTCTTTGGTAGGGCTCGACCGCCGGGCGGGCCGCGTTGCAGGATCCCTTATTTGCGGACGGCCCGGCGGTCGAGCCCTACCTTTGATGCATTCTGTTGATCAACCGGTTGGCTGTATTCAAAAACCTATTGAGTACAAAGTTTCGCTGCGGGTTTCTCCTTCGTACTTTGCGCTGCGCAAGAGGATACGGTCGCGGCAGATTGCTGGTGTGCGGTTTGATACTTTCGCAAGATTTCCACCGATTGTTGGGCAAAGGTCCGAAATCCGGTTTTGCAGCGTAATTCTTTGGTGAGATAGAAAACATAGAATCCCCATTGAAATGAAAACAAACCGCCGTCGCATTCTCGAAACCACCAGCCCTGCGTCGAAAATACGAACAAGACGGATTTTTTAAACAACCTCTAAGACTTGTGTTTGAATTAAATCGGTTCTCTCTCATTTGTTGTTCCCTGGTGGGGTTTGTTGCTTGGTTTATTTTGGTTAATACGAGCTTCGGGCAGGATGTTGATTCGGCGCAAAGGCGCTCTCGGCAAGCGGATGGTAGCCATTCGATGTCGATCCAGATGGTTCCGGTTAGAGAAAAGACAATCCGAACGAACCCCACTACTCAGATTGAAATACGAAGAACCGGCTGGAATTACAATGTATTGTCTCTGTGGCTGCCGGAGAGTGTCTTTTCTGATTTTGGGATCCATCTCTGGAAGAATGGCGATGAGAGTCAGGAAGAACGGTCGTTCAAGCGACTTCCGAATGGGCTTGGTTGGCAATTTGAAAACGACAAGTTCCGGATCGATTGCATGGCCTTGAGTGACGGCGATGTAGTTGATGTCACCTGTTTGGTCCTAAATAAGACGAGTGCAGAAATGCCTAATGTCTACGTGCAAAATTGTCTGCATTTCCCCAAAGCGATTGATTTTTCCGGTAAGGCAGGGGAGCATGTTTTCTTTCGGAAAGAGGGCGAATGGGTGACTATGGATTCCACTCGAAACTGGTTTGATAGAAGTAGCCTTTTAGTGGATACGACTAAATTCTTTTTCAGAAAGGAAACAATTCAAACAGGACGATACTCAACTGTACAAGGGAGCCGTAACGTAAGACCGGAACGTTCCGACCATCCGATGATCGTCATCGAATCCAATGACCAGGAATACTCGGTTGCCATCGCGGGTAGGAGCTGGGATTTCGTTTTCCACAATACGAATCCGAAACTTGGATGCATTCACAGCCAGCCTCTTCCAGTCAGGTTAATGCCTTTGGAAACGGTGGAATTTCGACAGCGCATCTATCTTTGCGATGGCGATGTAAACGATTTACTCAAACGTTACGCTAGAGATGCTCTTTCATTCGGAAAGGATAATAGCGAAGTTAAGGGTACGGAGTTCGCGGATGAAAGAAGCAATCTCCGGTGAGTGATGCTTGATCGTTAATCCCCGGTTTTCTCGAAGCGTTTATTGAAAACCGGATCCTTCCGTTTAAGGGCCTTTAACTCTCCCGGCGGAATCAATGCTTCCGGTTTCTTCAATTCGAAAATGATTACTTTTTCACTGCGATCAGTTTGCTCGGTTCGTTTTATTATTTGGCCGAGAGGGTCAATCGCAACCGCGCCGCTGGAAAATAGATGCGTTTTGTCCGGCTGTTCAGTACTTTCTGCGGAATTGTTGATAAGGATATGGGCACGGGCATGGATTGCGCGTGGAGCAAAATAGACGATTTTCGATCGTGTCCATTCTTCGGCTTCACGCCCAAGGCCACCGACCCAATTGCCATGCGGGTGATGTATGACATCGACCATATTGTTCTTCATTGCATCGATTGTCGCGCTGTGGCGACCGTCTGCGCATATCAATATTCCAAAGCGGAAACCATCGACATCCCATACAGGATATTCTTTGCCAGGGAGGAACCCGCAGATTTGCTCGCCTTTTGTCGGAAGAGATTTTCTATATTTCCCCATGTACCCGTCAGGCCCCACCAGCGCTTGGGTGATGTAGTGCTCATCACCGTCCCGTTCCGCCATGCCGACAGACAAATAGACGTCGAGGCGATGAGCCAAGGCCTCTAGCTTTTTCGTTGCTGGCCCGGGAATGGGTTGGGCATAGTTCAGCACTTCTTTGTGTATTGAATAGCTCACTAATGCGAGTTCGGGAAAACAAATGAGACGGGCGCCTTTCATCTGAGCATCCTCCGCCAGTTCTGAGAAATGTAATAAATTGGCGTCAACGTCCCCAAACACGCAACGCGGCGATACGAGAGCTGCTTTTATGGATGTTCTATTTTCGGCCGATGAGATCGTGTGCGTCGTCAATAAAGAAAGGAGGACGATGACGGCAATTGGAAGGGGGCGATCTTTCATTGTCTCAATGTTAGGCCGATCGAGAGAGGGGGGCAATCGTCAATTTATACCAGCTAGGTCTTGAGATTCGATCGAAGCCTTGGTCCGCCGACTCGACGTCCATTCTCTGGCAATTGGTTGTCATTGCAGGAATTAGCCTGATGTTTCGGAGTTGCTACCTGGCGTCGGTGCGTGGTGTTGTGGAGCGCATCCTGTTGAAATCAGGAAAAGGAGAGTTGCTGAGGATGCTTTTCGAATTTTCGACTGTATCCATTATTTGTTGAAAGTAGGACAGGCTTCCAGCCTGTTTCCTCACAGGCAAGATGCCTGTGCTACGCTTAGTTTCAAAGTACCTATACTCATTTAACAAAGTTGCACTAGGCGATGAGCAGGAGCACGGTTAGCGTGCCTCCCCAGGCCAAGCTAACTGCGAGGAGGATCGTTCCGGTTAGACGTTCGGTGTGATTGTGGAACCATAAGTAAATGCCGGTTCCTCCAAGTAGGATTAGGGCGATCGAAACGAGTACGGTAAAAAGACCCCAGAGGTTTTTCAGCCAGTACCCGGTTTGAACGCCTGCGGTGCTGAAGTGAATGGCTCTTAGCATGCCTGGGAAATCGTTGGCCCGGGTACGGATGTCCACTTGTCCGGTTTCGGTGTTGTAGCGGATTTTCGAGTACGTTCCGGTGCGAGCGATTTCGAATTCGAGGCCGTCGTTCGTGTTTTTGATTTCGCCCAATCTGCCGCGCAGGCCATGGTGATCCATTAGCTCTTTAGCCAAGGCCCTTGGGGTGCTCACCGAATCAGGGCTGATGACAAATGTTTGTTCGGTACTCGTCGGCGATGATGAAAACCAGCCAGGGTAGGCGATCTGAAGACTGCTCACGGCGTAGGTCAGAACGAATAGGCAGAGGAAGAGTCCCAGGAACAAATGCAGGTTGCGTATTAGTTTGTGCATTTGATCACCTCGAAAACGCCCACAGGGCAATGAAAGATATAATCCCAGCGGCGAACGATAGTTGGGCCCAGCGGAGTTTTGGACGGGATGTGAGCCATAATAAAATGCCGCTCGCTACCATTAGGATCAGCGACCAGATGGACACTTCGATATAGAGAGCCCAGAGCTGCGTTCGCCAGTCGGGCGCCGCGTGGTTTAGGGTTAGTTCGTGCATTCGAAAAAGAGCATCCCAGATGTCGAGCGTGGTCGTGGTGACCTGAAGTCGGGATTCGTTTTCGAAGACTACAATGTCATGCCGTTTGGCGGGGGTGGGCAGTCTGAACCCAAGGTAGTTCTGGTCGTCTCGGTGAATGGACCAGTCGGGCGCAGGTTGAGTCAGGGGAATATCGAGAGCTTCGAACGCGTGGTCGACCAAGGCTCGATCGCTCAAATCGCCGGGGGCTACGTAGTCGATATTGCGAACCTCCGGTTCCGCTCGCTCGCGCTCCGATGGCGGCTTGAGAAAGCTCGCGGAAAGGCCCACTATTCCGAAGATAAGCAAGATAGTCAAATTCACCAAACCGAGGTACGTGTGGACTTTTTTGATCCATTGGTTGGCTGTTAACTTCATTGCAGAGGTATGGGGTGTGGGGTGTGGAGGTGGGGAATGAAGAGATATTAGAGACCGTAAAATTAGTCGATCAATGAATCTGTTTCGGCTGCTTAGGGATAAGCAGCCCTACCATCGGCGACTCTCGACTTATTAGACACTCTCTTAGATTCTGAAATCGAGATTTTCATCCCGGCGCTGTTCCGGCTTACCTTTTTCGTCACTCTTTAACAGCAATATAGAATCGTTCTCACGCCGCAGCCTGAGGCGGGAAATCGAGCAATTTATCATCCAGGATCTAAAGCTATGCCTCGCTTCCAATAACCTCTATCAGGGCCTTAATGTATCCAAAGGCAAACGCGTGCCCTTGAAGCGCACTGCCGGGGTCCTCATGCTGAGGAATGTGGTCTGGCATGACCATCCCATCGTATCCTACATCTCTAAGGGCTCGAATTACTTCCGCGAAATTCAAATCTCCATTGTCCGGATACACTTCCTGGAAATTATTGTACCCTCCCTTAATGTTTCGAAGGTGAATATTGAATATCTGCTTACGATCGCCAAACCACTTAATGATCGGCAGGATTTCCGTCCTAGGATCCTTTAATCCCTCGGCGGTCGATCCGAGACAGAGATTAAAACCATGAGATGGGCTATCATACAATCGGCCAAACCGTTTGATGCCTTCAAATACATCCGGACTGTTCCATCGAGTGATACCGCGATATCCGACTGGGGCAGGAGGATCGGCAATATGGTTAGCCAGCTGCACATTGTATTCCTCTGCCACAGGAAGAAGTCGATCTAAGAGGTAGGTAATCCGTTCATACACTTCATCAATCGAAACTTCACCAGCAATCGTATTCGGTTCATTTCGAGCGAGGGCTTCTTCGTAATTCCAGGTGCTGTACGAGGCATTTCCTCTTGTAGGATCAATCGTTCTCCCAGTTCTAAGGATTACATGTATCGTCGTATTGTAATTGAGCGTCTTGACCCCCGTTTTTCCCGCTACGGATATCATTTGTTGGATCATCTCGATTTCGCGGTCTCTTTCCGGACTCTTCCCCAGCATAATATTGGGGGTGCTAACCCTTTCAATCCCTGCCGATGACAACGGGAGGTGGTACGCATCCAAGCTGATGCCATATTTCTCGCAGGCGTCTCTCATCGCAAACGAGTCATCCAAGTCCCAGCCTACGCCTTTGATTAATTTTGGCGCGCCCGCATCCATATTGAAAACCCCGTGCCTCGCTAGAAATTCCAGATTCTCTTTGCTTGTCCCCCCATGTTGGCAGCCAACTTTCATCAGCATAGGCTTTTTCGTTGCGGCAACTTCAGCGTTCCCGCCAACTGGCTTGCAGGAGGATAGGATTGATCCTGTGGATCCCACGACAGCGGCAACGCCAAGTCCGCCCTTTGCCATGGATATCAACGCTTCCCGGCGATTCAAATTTTCGGAGTGCTTCATTTTTTGATCAGGGTTTAGTTAGGTCGATGTAGGAGCGGGTTTATCCTTATCATTAACGTATCCAGTTTATCAATCCCTCTTCAACCAGTTGCTGTATTCAAAAACCTATTGAATACAAAGTTTCGCTGCGGGTCTCGCCTTCGTACTTTGCGCTGCGCAAGAGGATACGGTCGCGACAGATCGTGGGTGTCGCGAAGATCTCTTCGCCTAGCTGGTTTTCCGCGACAAGCTCCATCTTGTCGGGATTGGGCTTTATCACGAAGACCTTCCCATTCTCGTTGGCGTGGTAGATGTATCCGCCCGCCAATATCGGCGAGGCGCTCTCTGGGCCTTTGGTCAATCGCTCGCGCCATCGGAGATTTCCGTTCGCAGTATCCCAGCAATGCACTACGCCGCCTTCGGCGATCCCATAGAGATGGTCGCCGACGAGGAGCATAGACTGTTCGTAGCATTTGGTGGGATAGGTCCAAATGGATTTCTGCTTCGCGACGTCAAGGGCCCAGGTCTCCATCCCAGGATAGCCGCCCGACATGAATACGACGCCATCTTTCCAGAGCACTGTATTGGCAATCAAAGGATCCCCGCCTGAAAACGACCACAGTTCGCTCCCGTTTTTCGGATCGTAGCTCGCGACTCGATCGGCGCCGTAGAGCACGATTTGGGTAGTTCCATTAATGTCGGCCAACACGGGAGTCCCATGCGATGAGCGCTCGGCAGTCCGAAGCGTTCGCCATACTTCTTTGCCGGTTTCGCTATCGAATGCGGCGATAAATCCCTCCCCTTGGCTTTCAGCGGCGACCACGACATTTCCGCCAGCCAGCAAGGGAGACGTTCCGTATCCAAAGGAACGCTCTGGATAAAACCGGCCTGTATCCTTTTGCCACAGCTCATTGCCATTCAAATCCAATGCGAAAAGGCGCAGCCGATCGCCCGCTACGAAAAACAAGGCGTAGATTCGTTCGCCATCGCTCGCCACGCTCGCTGATGCGTGGGTATTTTTCCGATGAATTTTAATCGGCAATTTCCCTTTGAGTAGAATCTTCTCCCAAAGCAGCTCGCCGGTCGAAAACGAATAGCAGAGGACCGATTGCGTTCCCTCCTGCTCACGCGCCGTCGTCAGAAATATCCGGTCGCCCACGACGATCGGTGTCGAGTGACCGCGACCGGGCACGGACGCTTTCCACTGAACCTGTTTCGTTTCGGAGAACTCTGTTGGAAGGGACTGCCCTTCAGCGGCGACTCCATTCCCATTGGGCCCTCGCCACGAGAGCCAATCGCCATCGGTGGCGGCATGAGAAAAATTGAAGGTCGAGAAAGCGAACACCGTCGCAATCAGAAAAACGGGCAAAGAAGGTTTCATCATCGGTTTATACACTGGCAAAATGCATTCATTCCCGGCATCTGTCACGCAGATACCGCAAGCGCACATATATCGAAAAAAGGACTCATTCGAGCGGAAATCCCGCGAAGCGGATGGGGGTCGGCTTTTCGCTTTTTCCGAGGAAAGTTTGCATTTCCCACACTGGGTTCCCGGAGTAGCTACGTTGCGAATGCGGCGTGGTTTCAAGCAAGAGCCGCTTAAGCTGAAAGAAGGGAGAAAAAGAGCCTGTACCTAAAACTTGATTTCTAAATCTGCTGACCGGCACTCCTAGGCAAAGCTGCCTTGTTTTGTACTTTCGATGATGCCCCAGATGATGTCGACGCGGCCTTCTTTGATTAACTGCATGGGAGACTTTTCCCTCAATCCAGGGTTGGGCTCCTCTAGCCATTTCGCGATGCTCGTCGCGTCCATAATTTCGCTTAGGGCTAGGATGAGGCATGCGGCTTCTTTGATCCGCCGCTTCGCGCTTTCAGAGATCTTTTTCTTCCGTCTTTCGAAATTGATGAGCGTCTCCCTGGAGTTGCCGCTCAAAGTGGCGAAACGCTGTTGGTTTATATGAGTCTCATGTCTGAGAGCCTTTAGCGTGTCGCCGTCCAATGCCTGTATGTCTCGAATTGTTTTCATTGGTCGTAAACGGTTTAGTTCAGCTAATCTCGGTCCATTCTAATTGAACTTCAATGGGAAAGTGGAAATTTCCACTTTTTAGTGGTCTCAGGGCGTTTCTGGGGTGAGTGAATTAGGTCGGAGGAGTTTGTCGCAAAAGATAACCAAGTTCGTGCCATTGGGCTGATTTGCCTGAGAGGGCACGATCAGACCTTCGAATCCTTTGTTGTACGCGGCCCTGCCCATTGTTTGAGTAAGGCTTTCGGTGTGATTGAAATCATTGTCGTCCCTCCAGTCGCAATCGAGGATGCGTCTTTGAGATAGTCTCAAGCGGTTCCTGATGCGGCCGTCGTTGAGATCGAGAAGGTAGAGAAGCTTGGCGTGGATTCCGATGAGCACGCGTGGGAGCGATTTATGGTCAGGGAGGTTGTAGTAGCGTTTCTCCGAGAGAGCTTCCTGGAGGGCGGTTTCAGGAGTTGTTGCGACGTATAGGCAGGGATGTTTCCCGTATGGGTGCCAGCGCCCGGGCGACTTCAATGAGCCCCTGCCATCTATTGCGTTTTTTGGGCTGCAATAACTTGGATTGACGAATCTGAATAGGGTGCCGGTGAACTCGCGATTGGAGCCTTGGGGAAGTTTGTCAAGGCGTCGCCTAAACGCTTCGTATTCTTTGTTGGGAGAGGGATTCAAACAACAGTCGAGTAAATCGCCTGCAGGTCGCTAATCAAGTCATTTTGGGGAGCTGTCCCTAGGGAGGAGGGGCACAAAGCA
>JAJFLS010000360.1 GCA_021772595.1 Opitutales bacterium | reverse complement strand
TGTATCCATCAGCTTTGGAACATTAATGGCGGAAGAGGAAACCGCAGCTCCCTCCTTGGATCTTGAGCGAACGGCCCTTGTCGTGACCGATCCGCAAAATGATTTTCTTAGCCCGGAAGGCGCAACCTGGGGGTTGGTCGGAAAATCTGTGACTGAAAACGGCACAGTTGGAAATATCGAGAAGCTCATAAAAGCGGCCAAGGCCAAAGATGTGCCAGTCGTTATATCCCCTCACTATTACTATCCCACCGACAAAGGTTGGAAGTTTGGTGGGACAATTGAAAACGTGATGAAAAAAATCAATATGTTCGATCGTAGCGGAGCGCTAAGTCTTGAAGGCTTCGAAGGATCGGGAGCGGACTGGCTGGAACAATACAAACCTCTTATCAATGACGGACACACGATTATTACGAATCCTCACAAAGTGTATGGACCTGAAAGTAACGATCTCGCTCTCCAGTTGCGTAAGCGCTATGTTGATACGGTAATTTTGGCTGGGATGTCAGCTAACCTATGCACGGAGTCTCACATGCGTGAACTGCTCGAGCAGGGCTTTGAAGTGATTGTCGTCAAAGATGCTACAGCTGCAGCCCAGTCGCCAGATCTTGGTGACGGGTATGCTGCTGCTTTGGTAAACTATGGTTTTATGGCTAATGAAGTCGTAACCACAGAAGCGATTGTCGATCGCATGAATCGAAATTAAGGCGCTAGGGTGTCTAGACAGTCGTCCGCGCCCGTAGAACCAATACCCGTAAACGATTAACTCATAAAATTATGATTAGCTCAAATATAGTGCAAAACGTTGACCTCGAGAAGCTGCAAGGATTTCGTTCGTTTCTCCAGGACAATCCCGATAAGGGAAAGCTAGTGCTCGAGGCCAGGGCCTTATACGAAGGTCAGGTAGGTCGCAGCACGGTACATATAGGTCCCTATGAATTAGACGGCAATCGTGTCGATCGAGAAACTCGACACTACACAATTCCTTTCGGCGCTTGGCGCGAAGTAGAGGAAGCCATTGGTGTCGAAGGACCTACCGACCGTTACGAGCCAGTTGAAATGGCTTTGGCGGCTACGGCCGCTTGTGTCATCAACTCTATCTCATTCAATACAGCCCGTTTGGGTATCGATGTCGAAGACCTGGAAATAACGGTCCGGTCTCATGTGGATCCCCGGGTGCTATTCGCCGTGAAAGGGCCCGAGTCGCATGGTCCCTGCCTGGGAACGATTGAATACGACGTGAAGGTCAAAGGGGATATCAGCGATGAGGAACTGGAGACCATCAAGCAATTGTGCGAACATTCTCCTGTCTATGGATTGTTGGTTGAACCTATTCCTTTGAAGGCTAATGTGGTTCGCGAATGAAGTGTTAAGGCCTTAAGCTCAATTCTGGAAAAAGGAGTTCGAAAGAACTCCTTTTTTCGTCGTCTTAAGGTCCGAGCCAAGCGCTTCTCAACGTTTCTTATTCTTGTCTATGGCCCGGGTGGGAATAGGCAGTGTGAAAGGAAAGACAGTAAAATCGTCGAGGCCCAGGTGAAGACTGACAGAATCGACGCTCGAATGCTGGCCCAGATTTTGCCCAGCTGCTTGAATGGAGGAATTCCGGATTACGAACGCTTTCGTTGAGGGGGCGTTAAGGTAGGGCAATGACGTCTTGAAGTCGTGAATACACGTCAACTTAAGCCCAAGTGATCAATTGCCAGTGCAGAATCAACGCGAATCCCTCGCTGCGTCGCAGCAGGTAGACTGGCATATGGGCCAAGTGATGGAGGCTTACTTCGAAAATGGACGAAGCACGCCCGGACCGAAGCAGACGAACGAAGGCGAGACTTCGATTGATCCTGGAAGATTCGCAAAGATGAAAGCGGAGTTGAAGCTGTAGGGTCTGTTAAATAAGTCAGTTCGGCGAATCGTTGGAACGGGACGGCGCCCGTTCACTACCCTAAAATCCCCTTCAAATAGGTAGCGTTCGGGCGCCGCCCCGAATGTATTTTCACTCATTTAACACTCTCTTAGGGACTTCTTTCTGTTTTCGTCACCGCTTCGCTAGGTTGCCCTTCGGGCAAATAGGATCTCGCTTGGGCGAGATGAAGATTCGAGCTGGAAAATCGGGAATTCTTTTTCCGGCAACGCAGGGACCTCCTGCGCTGTATTTACTTATTCATTACTCTACTGGCAAATCGGTGAAGAGTCTGGGGAAGTAGGATTCGAGTACGTCGGCGTTGAATGATAGCCGTAGGGGGCCTTTGGGGGTCGGCGAATGAATGAGATTTTGAGCAAAGCAGATTTGGATCAATTCGCGTGAGGAGCTCGCTTTAAGGCCGAAAATCGATTGGACGCTCCCGCGCCCTAATTCGCCTTCGTGGAGGAGCGCGTGCAGAAGGCTTACGATTCGGTTTCTCGTTTGGGCGGAAAGCTCCGAAATCTGGAAGCGGACGTATTGCTCGACCCGGTTGTTGAGAGCTTTGGGGTCCAGCAGTTCTAACATGAATTCGATTTGATCAAGGATGGTCGTTAGAAAGAATACGCAGAACTCCGCTAAGCTGGAGTCGCTGAGATTGCTTCGCCCATCAATGTCGGATTGGCGCGTTCGATCGGCCAGGGCTAGTTGCTGGTAATACGTTTTTCGGTTTCTTGCGAGGCCTCTTGATAGGGTCCAAAGACCTTCGCAATCGACCTCGCTTCGGATCATTGCCGCCTGCGAGTGCAGACGAGTCACGCGACCGTTTCCATCACCAAAAGGATGTATCCAGGCGAGTCGATGGTGGGCCGCTGCGGCAGCGATTAGCTGTTCGGTGGCAAGGATCTGTTTTCCTTTGTAGAAGGTCCTGAATGTTTCGAGAAATTCAGGAAGCGCGGAGTGGTCTGGCGGGGTGTGCTGACCCACGTCGACGTTGTATCCGCGCAGTTCTCCCGGATTGAGAGGGTAGGTTTGTCCCGACAGGCTTGTGGTGATCCATTCGCTTTCGGGAAGACGTGAATAGAATTCCTTGTGGAGCCAGGAGAGGAACTTTTCGCTGAATGGATCTAGGTCTGGTTCCTTGGATAGGCGTTCACGCATGGCCATCTCTGTTTCGATGTGGGCTACGCTTAGGATCTGATTGCGTTGCTCGGACCTCGACTTGGAGAAATCGTGCCGCAAGGCTCTATCGATGTCTCTCGGAAGCGTTTTGTGCCCTTCAATGAGGTTCGAATAGTAGCTGTTCATCGTTCGCACGAGCTTCGCTAGCTCATTGCGAACCAGGGCGTTGGGCAAGGCTCGTCGAAGTTCCCCCGATTTGCGGAGAATTTTCGCGCTGAGAACCGCCAAAGTGGCTCGCTGATGCTGGGGCATGAGCGGTTGTATTGAGGAAATCTTTGTATAGACAGACTTCATTCCGTTGAAAATAACGTCGATTAATACGGCGATCTTTAAGATACACAAGTTATTAATTTATAAAGATTAAAACATCTATTACCCTAAAAATTGGTAGAAAAATCGGCGATCATATCGGCGATTACTTGGATAATCAACTGCGGCGTCGATTTCATCTTCTTGGGCGAAGTGCATGTCTGCTTCAAATCCGGAATCGCGCGATATGCGCACGCTTCATGTGGGGATGCTCCGATCGTGTTGCGTGTGACTGCGGGTAGGACGACGAGGTCCCGGCGTGCCGCGTCGGTTGATCTTCTTAAGTGGCATGCCGGGACGTCATTGCCCTACCACTTTAGATTCTCATCATGCTAGGGAGGTAGGAGCGCATCCTGTTAAAAATAAAGTCTTTCAAAATAGAACTCATTGTCTCGCGAGAGCCACCTGTTCCCGACGGAGTCGGGACAAGCGACAGCGTTGTTATCATCGTTCGCGCACTCTCTAGGATCCATTCCTGCAGTCGCGTATACGCGTCAACTTAACCTAAACGTTTCATGAATCGACTGGATATCTGATTGTCAGGATCCGCTTCCGTCTTCTCTTCGATACGCCGTGACGAGTCGCGGATACAGGTCGGCTGATGCCGATAAGGTTTTAAGAGAGTCGAACTGCCCGTAAATAGCGAAACCTGCTGTCGCGGCAGCGACACCTATGTCGCCTTTGGCGACCCTGACCATTCCGTCTGTAGGTGAGTCTTGCTCAAGACTATCGTAAGACCACTTTAAGTGATGTTATAAAATGGGTTTGATTGTTCCCCCAATAACCTCATAATAAACAGGTTGCGAGATTGTCGTGATAAGTTTTATGAGACTACGAGGTTAACTGAAGCGAATTCATAGTGGCCGCAAAAAGGCTCAAAAAGCGCAAAATCTGTGGAACTGAAACATCATGACTGTTCAAGAACTCTCTACTCCGGTAGAGGAATTCCAATATTTCAAAAATATTTGTATCCCCTTTGCGTCTTTTTGCGGCCAATTCATTCCTCTGAATCACTAACAACTCCTTAAGTTGACGCCAATGCGCAGGGGGGGGTAGGGAACTAGGTTCCAGCAAAACTGGAAAGAGTTTCGAGGGTAGGGCAAGGCTGTCCCCGTTTGCTTAAAAGGACCCTACAGCAAGGCTCTCAATCGAGTCGTTCTGAACCTTCATTCATCTGCGCTTTCATTTGACGAGTTAAAATAGCATTAAAAACCTGCTCTGAGTTTCCATCGATCGATAAGAGAATATAATCGACGGAACGGAGAAGGTAACGCCACCACTCTTCGAATGACAGGACAGTATGAAGCTCGATTCTCAAAACGTCTTTTCTCGAATAATCGATAGCCGACGATCACGGAAGCTTGAATCGATTTCCGCCCTGCTAGTCGATCGGCGATTTGCCTTGGTATACACTCTGTAATCGCACCGTACACAAATTGCCAATACAAATGAAAAATATTCCTATAATCGCTAAACCTGATCATTTGACCTCGGTAACTCGCGCAAAAAATCCTCTCTCTGCCATTGCGGAGCTGATTTGGAATGCGCTAGATGCCGAAGCGGACATTGTTGAAATTGAGACTGTCGAAAACAAAATGGGCGGGCTTGAAAAAATTATCGTTAAGGATAACGGATTCGGACTGCCCTATGACTACGCTTTCACCTCTTTCGGAAGCCTCGGAGGATCCTGGAAAAGAGACAAGGAGATAACCGATATCTCACACAGGAAAATGCACGGCCAGAACGGCAAGGGGAGATTTCAAGCGTTTTCAATCGGAAATTGTTGCGATTGGACCTTTACCTATTCCGAGGATAAAGCCCGATTTCAATACACTGTATCGGGACAATCCAGCGACTTGGCTGCATTCGCTATTAGTGATGATAAAAAGAAAACCTCTGAGCCGATTGGGACGATTGTAGCCATATCAGACATACGTAAAGATATCCCGTCGCTTAAACGAAAGCACGCTGTGCTCAAATTGGCCGAGGTTTTCGCTCTGTTTCTCACTCGTTACCCTGACATTAGAATCATTTACGACGGAGAACCGATTTCACCTGAAAAAGTGAAAATCGATACCGCGAACATTGTTATCGATAACGCAGTTGTTAATGACTCGTATTCGTTTGATGCCGAAATTACGATCATCGAATGGAATATGAACCAAGAGCGATCGCTGGTCCTTTGCAATGGTGATGGATTTGCGCTCAAGGAAATGAAACCTCGGATACAAACTCCAGGATGCAATAATTGGACAGCCTATATAAAAAGCGACTCTTTCGGAAAACTGGATAATGAAAACCGATTGGAATTGGAGCAATTGGATTCTTATCTAGACGAAATCGTCTCGCTTTCCAGGAACAAGATAAGGCAGCATTTCCGGGAAAGGGAATCGATAAGCACGGGCACCCTGATTGAGGAGTGGAAAAAGGAAGAAGTGTATCCATTTGATGATACTAAGAACCCTGTGCCGACAGAAATACATAATGAGATTTTCGATATTTGCGCGTTCAACATAAACAGCTATCTAGCTGATTTCGAGAATTCATCCATCGACAATAAGAAGCTCACTTTTCAATTGCTGAAGGAGTTGCTAGAAAGAAACCCAGGTGCGTTGAATAAGATTTTCCAGGAAGTCTTACGCCTTCCGAAGGAGAAACAATCGGAGCTTGAGGACGTTTTAAACGATACCGCGCTTTCTTTTTGAGAGTTCCCCAAGTGTCAGAAGTCCTGCACAGTCTTCCGCTTGGTAATGGACTGAATTTGTGTTAAACAGGATGCGCTCGTGCCTCGCTCGCATGATGGCTTCGCCAACTTGATGAGAGACAAGAGAGGGGATATTGTTTTTTACATCGCTCGTTCCTCGCAGGATCCCCGCTTCGCGGGGGCAGGATCCTCGATGAATCGAGGGAATGTTTTCGAGAAATAGCAGTGCCTTAGAGCTAAAGAAACTCCTGTCTCCGGTTTAACTAGAATATCCAAGCAATTCGATTCTGCCCTCGTCGAAGACCCCGACATGTCGGTGGCAGAGCGAGGATCCTACCTCGAGCCTAGGCGAGAGATCCAGCGAGGTACGAGCGATGTTAAACTAGTCTCTTCACGTTTCCGCGAGACACGAGCGTACGCGTCACGCCGTATCCCGTAATGCGGGAGAAGGAGCATCCTGTTAATTAAATTCCTTGCTCAGAGCCCTCATCAATCTGTGTTCATCCGTGTGATCCGCCTGCCATGAGCTTGTCGAATGGTGGGCAAAAAAACTTTTTAATTTTCCTTTAGTAAGGTTCTTCCTGCCAGAACATCATAATCACTGAGAGGCTCTCTCGCGTGAACTGCTTGAATAGTCTTTTGATGGGCCGTCCTAACGTTTCGAGCTTCGTGGACCGTGATTTGGAAATTCGCTATGCGATTTCCTTAAGAAGCTTCTTGTCGAACGTTCTCAACTCAAGAGCCTCAGATCGGGCTGTCCCGACAATCAAGTAGTCGGCAAAGTCCGCTTTCCCTTTTCGGTACAGCTTAATAATTGCGCGTAGGCGAACGGGATCATCAAAACTGAATGCAGAGTCTTCCAAGAGTTCCTCGAGGACTTGGGCCCATGCTTTCCGATCAAACCCATAGACGGCTTGGAGGACCCAGGAAGTTTCCAGCAGGACTAGATCGAGAATCCTTATGGCTCGTTCTTCTTGGGACTCACTTGCTAATACGGATGCAACGATTTTGCATTGTTCTTCATCATCCTGGACGATGTGGCGAACCAGGTAATTCGTATCGAACGCTATCATTTTTCCGGATGAAGAGTTCCGTGTCTGCGGCTAACGGCCTGCCGGATTCCTTCATCCATTTCTTCAGAGGTGACCGCTTTCTGTTTCTTTTTGAGGAACTGCCTGCCACAACCCGCTGAAGAACCCGGAGCCCGCTTTTTCCTCACTGAAATCCGGTCCGGCTTGTCCATGGTAAACTCCAGCCGGTCACCGCTTCGTATGGCAAGTTTAGTCCGAAGCTGTTTCGGAAGGGTTACTTGACCCTTGGAGGTGACTTTTGCCTGTAAAGTCTTCATTCCTTACAAATCGCACAATTTTGTAGAAACTCAAATTAAATCTTATTGTTGGGATTCCCCAAAGGAGAGAATTGACAAAAGTAAGAAATCAAAGTAAGACTTTTATATGATAAAGTCGGTTTCAGTCAAAGGGCAGTTGGTTTTGCCGAGCAAGTTGCGACGCAAGTACGGTATTACTGCAGGAGGACC
Source organism: Opitutales bacterium (assembly GCA_021772595.1). Lineage (GTDB taxonomy): Bacteria > Verrucomicrobiota > Verrucomicrobiia > Opitutales > Opitutaceae > Pelagisphaera. Next base: position 73 of record JAJFLS010000360.1, on the reverse strand, counting down.
GGTGAATGTGTTTGATACGGGGCATGGGATTTTGATAGAACCCTTAAGGGAAGGGGGGACAAAGGGCGATTTT
>JAJFLS010000359.1 GCA_021772595.1 Opitutales bacterium | reverse complement strand
CTAATCGACTCGCTATTTCTTCTTCCCAACCGGGCGTAACGATTACACCGAGAATCTGAGGCTTCCCTCCATGACAGCCACCCGGATAAAACGTAATCGTATGATCGGGATATTCCTCAGCTAAGCGGGGAACATCCATTGTCAAACTATCATTCGTTCCTACGAAGAAATAGTATTGCGCATTTTTACTTTTTATAAAGTCCCAGTTTTCGGCAACCAAAAACAGGCGCCTCATTTCTTTAGTGGATCGATTTGAAGATTTGGGATACGCATTATTTTCCACACTTTGTTTAGCTTTCTTTAGAATCTCCGCATTGGCATCATCATCAATCGTCCTTGAGTGGGTAATCTCTCCTGCGGCCAATTGCTGGTAGAAAGCCTTATTGTCCGCTTCCACTTTTCCCTTATACGCTTTGCTGTAAAATTCGGGGAAAGTCGCCGATGGCCATACCCTGGCATAGAGTCCTGTAACCTCGGGATCGTGAATCATCGCAATGGCGCTTGCCAATGCTGATTTAGAACGTCCATCGGTGGCTATTTTATCATTCAAGAAGTGTTCTTTTTCATCCAGGGCTGCGGTAATGGCTCGCATGTAGGTCATGCCCCAAAACCAAATGCTCGTATATTTTAATTTGGAGGTCTTTTTGAATAGCTGATTCATTTCGGCTTCCAATTGCGCCCCATCCGGCTTCATTCTTCTAATAGGCCCAAGAGCTGGTAGAACAAAGCCAATGCCATTCTCCAGCATCTTCGTTTGCAAACCATCGAACTCTTTATAAACCGTCGGCCCGAGGTTGCCGGCTGAAACGATAAAGCGGCACGCTCGGTCTGCATCCGGAATAATATAGCTGACAGGTATTCGTACCTTTCTTCCATTTTCAAAATCACAGAGGGTAATCTCTACGATCTTTTGTCGCGTAGGTGGAGTGGTTGCCACCGGATGCCAATCTTGTAAGACTTCCAACTCCAGCAAAGAGACGTTCCTTATCTCGTCGATGTCGTACACGGACGTTTTTTGCCCGTAGGCCAAACAGGAGGCAAGGCTCAGACAGAGGAGGATTAGGCCGCGTGGACAAAAACCGGAACGAGTCGATTCGAGAGCAATTTGAGGCAAAATTTCGGCTTTCGACCCGAGGAATATTGAAATATTCCGACGGGAGAAAACGAGATTTGGTCTAAATCGATCCGAATTCGGCGACATGAGGAATTTGTCTACGTGGCCAAATTTAGGGTAGTATTTATTATTCATTTCTAAAGTCTTAAAAATCGTTCAATCGCTCGCTTGAAAACCTGGGCAGCCGTAGAACGGCCATCATCATTTAGTTTCACAGGTACAGCCCTAATCGCCAGCGACAGCATGTATCCATTCTGCCATACTAGGATGACTCTCTCCGGTATCAATGCCGTCATTCACATTCTTAACCCATTTTCCGTTTAACCAAACTTGAGCAGCAGCTCCCGAATCATCTTTACCTATCCACATTCCGGAATTTCCGGCGGCCACGTTTTTTTCTAAAAGAGTGACGGCGGCAAGCGCGCTGTGGCCTTTATCTTCTGGATACAGGTGACCCATAGAGATTGCCATCGGGATACCCACCTCTCTGAGGTTGTCTATACTCAGGTCAGCGAACTGCTTTTTGTAATACGCGCTATGCCACGCGCCTATGACGCCCGGCGTCTTCCGATCGAATATTATGTGGTTCATCATGATGCCGCCGGAAGAATTCCCGCTTAGGAATATCTTTTCAGGATCGATTTTGTACTTTTCGTGGTTCGCAATTATATAATCGAAAGCGTCAATCCCATCTTGAATCCCCTTTCTGGGCCCCTGCTTCAAGGTATAGTTGATACTAATAAAAACGACCTCATTTTCTGCCAGTTTCGGCATACTGCCGAGCGCCTTGATTTTATCCCCAGACCCGAATCCTCCTCCATGCGCATAGATCACGACAGGGTATGAACCCTCCCCGTCGGGCGCCCAGACATCGAACAAATGATTGTCCCCGGTAAGCTCAGGGTTCACATCAATCCTAGAACCATAGGCTTCATTGGGAAAGGTTGGCTTAATACTCCACCCCCAGTCAATCTCATCGGCTGGAACGGCATCAGCACCTGTCCAGCCAACGAAAGCCCCAAGCAACAGGAGGCAGGCTAGGAAATTGTTAAACACGGATTCTCTAATCGTTCTGAATATGTTCATGTGATTCTCTTCTAGAAATATTTGGTCAAAAAATCGGCCCTAAATGCATACGACATCTGCTAGTTGATAAGCATCGAAATCACTCCTTATCTTCGTAGAAGGCTTCCACCGCGTCGGCCGTCTTCTTTCCGAGGAGAACGTAGCCTTCCGAATTGTAGTGAGGGTTGCCCCCTCCGATACGCGGCAACTCTCCGTCATAGAGAGTGGTCACATTAGGCATTTCTCGACCTGCTCTATTCTGGGCCGAGATTACGGTTGCGAGGTACCGCTGTTTTTTAACTACAGGACTTTTGCTACTAAACAAACCATTCGCATCGATGTAAGATAGAACCGCGTCGAGCATCTCTTCGGTTTTTAGACCACCATTACTTGCCGATTTTTTGGCTTCGAGCGCATCCTCTTTATCAATACTAGATAGAATGCCTTTGAGCAATTCCTTGTCTGTCTTATAGGACGGAACAAATGTGGGCAGATCCGTGACGCCAAGGTCGGCGGTCAGATCCGATACAAGCTGTTTAAAATTACTATAATACTCTTCGGCCAGCCCCTTTTTTCCATCGGCCGCTGCCTGTTTCCAGAAAAAACCGCAAAATTCCGGGTCCGAAATTCTCCGAGCTTCCGCCACCGCATTCATCAAATCCTGATACAAGGGCCCCTTTTTCCCATCGGAAGTGAGCTGGGCACGCTCGAAGGACCAATCTTTCGCAAAAGCGCTGATGCCCGTTGCTCCAACCGCCACCTTAATGATTCCGATGGTGTCGTTCGGCCAGAACTCCGCCAGCTGATGGGCAAAGGATACTCCTGGACCATGACGTTGCGTCGGTACGAAATACTCCCATCGCCCATTCGCCCAAATCCGGATGCGCTCATGCGTCTCCGTGTAAGGCGCCTTGAGGTTTTTCGCTCGCCCCGCTCCATTCATATTGGATTGTCCCATTAAGACGAATACGCGAAACTTTCCCTTTTTCGAAATCGGAGCCTCGCCCGCCCCCATGGTGTTCGCCTCCCTAAAGCCGATCGTATTCCAATTCGAAACCACCGAACGCACGAATTTCGGAACGAACTGCATCACTTGACTATTCTTCGTTTCGCTAAGGCTGTGCACCAATTCCGCGCTGTCCCCGATGCCCAGTTCTTTATACTTCTCCACCACCCTCAGGCCATGCGCAGCATCGTGAATATCCCCCATCGCTCCGGGTTCTTTGCGGTAGGCAAGAAAGATAGGGGGAGCGTTTTTCGTAATGGGCTCCAACATCCTCTCGTTAAACTTTCTCATCGGCAGAGCCTGCCCCATGTAAATGCCTACAATGCCGGCTTTCTGGCTATAGGCTAAGCGCCAACTAACGCCACTGCCCCGAGACTGTCCGCCAATGATGATGTTGTCGACATCGAGATTGTAGGTATCGGCATTGTCCTTTATCCAATCGAACATCACATCGGAATCCTCCATGCAAACCAATGAGTCTTTGGGTCCTTTGGTTTTGGCAATGGACTCCCAGCTGACAATCGCGATTCCTGCTTCCAGCGTAGGATTAGCCCAAGATTCCTTTACGTCATTGGCGGTGGCGTCATTGTGGTGGGCATAGACAAACACCGGGGCAGGTTCACTGCCAGAGGGCAGATACAGATTCAGCCACTGCCTCTCCTCCGGCCCATAGGACACATGCGAGTGAGTCGGAGTTACTATTTGTCCGAAAAGCGTCCCGGACAAAAGCGACATCGCGCATACGAATGCGAGCAAGCATTTTGCAAGAGTCTTGGGTAATGTATTCATTTTTTTATTCTAGTTTTAGGTTACAAAAGTTTGCTATACGACAATGGCAGCATCGGTGATTCCTAATTCGCTAGGAAGCCTTTAAGCCTGAGCCAATCTTCCATTCGGTCGTTCCAAGAGGTCACGGGTTTATCAGTGCGGCGGAGTCCATAGCCGTGGCCTCCTTCGCTGTAGATGTGCATCTCGGCGGATACATTCGCTTTCTTGAGCGCGATGAAGGCCTCAGCCAGGCGAATGGAACGGTCTCTATCGTCGTACGTGATCACAATGAAAACCGGCGGACAGGTTTCTAATAGACCCGTCCCTTCCGGTATCTTCAAACCGGAATAAATCGGCGCCGCAAAGGCGGGCCGGAAACTGTGATCATCATGCCTATCCACCGCTTCATATAAACGTTCGGATACGAAGGCGGTATAGTTGACGGGCGCTCCTCCAGCAGAAAATCCCATGATACCGATACGATCCGGATCAATGCCCAACTCATCGGATCGTGATCTCACTAGACTCATAGCTCGCTGACCATCCTGAGCGGCCGCGAGCCAAGGCTTGTCCGGATTGCGAGCACTACCCGGAACCCGATATTTGAGTACGATCGCGGTCAGTCCTATCGAAGTCGCCCACTCGGCCACTTCGGTTCCTTCCAAGTCTATGACAACCCAGCCAAACGCACCGCCTGGAGCGATAACAACGGAGGAACCCGTATCGATTTTCGGGTCGGGTTTGTAGATCGTGAGCGTCGGAACAGAGACGTTTTGCAAACGAGTCACGCGTCTACCCGCGGCCAACCTGCTGTCGTCGGTG
>JAJFLS010000358.1 GCA_021772595.1 Opitutales bacterium | reverse complement strand
GCGAAGGCCCAGATCGCTAGCAGCACTAGCATGATCCGGACATTTCCAGTCCAGAATTTTTTTAGATTTTTGTCGTAGGACGCAGATTTCCTTTTGACACCATCGGAGGGCTGTTCGCTCATAGATTAACTTAACAACAATGGGGTTAATGGGTAAGGCGCGGAGTATGCAAACGCCCCACAGAATCTCGCAAGCAGTTTCTTAGCAGAAATTTCAGGCTTCGAAATCGATCACGACTTTGATCGCCCCATCCTCTCGATCCACGAATAGCTCGTAGGCTCGCTGGGCTTCCTCGAATGGCAAGCTGTGCGTCAGCAGCGGCTTCAAATCGACCTCGCCATCCGCGATCAATTTCGCGGCGGCCACAAAATCCCCCTCGTCCTTCGCCCCGACGGTATGCTTGATCGTCAAATTCTTGTAGAACGCCTTGCCGAGCGGATAGCGGTCGACGAATTCCGTATCGACCACCCCGAAAGCGAACACCGTTCCTTCCTTTCGAACCAGATCGATCGAAGTGTCGATGGCGAGTTCGCCGTGCCCCACCGCTTCCACAACGATGTCGGCGAGATCGCCGTTCGTCAGTTCAGAAAGCCCTTCGAGCGCGGTGCCGTCTTCGATGCACATCGACGCATCCGCCCCTAGTTTTTTTCCGACATCAAGCCGGTTTTGCAAGCGATCGATTCCGATCACGTTCTCGGCCCCGTGTCGTTTTAACAGCGCGTTGAACATCAGCCCGATCGGGCCTTGGCCAACCACCGCAACCGTTTTCCCCGCAAGATCCGGCATCATCCGAAACCCGAACAGAAGCGTCCCCAAAGGCTGGCCCAGGAGAATTTCCTCCTTGGAAACGGGACCAGTTGGAAACGGGAAAACTCGATCTGCCGGCAATGTCAGATACTCGAAAAATCCGTATTGGTGAAACGGCAACGCCAGCACGAAATCGCCCTCGCGATGCCGATCCGAACGGGATTCCGCCACAATCCCCACGCATTCGTGAAGCGACAGACCAGTCGGCAGCGGGTAGACCGATTTGCCCGAGTAGTCGATGTGCTCCGAGAAATTGCGGTTTCCCTCCTCCGCCAGTCGCTGCTGGTCGTAGGCGAAGAACGGAATGTCCGACCCGCAAAGGCAGGTCTTCTGGATTCGTACCCGAACCTCCCCCTCGCCCAATTCAGGCATCTCCACTTCGATAATCTCCGCTCTACGCGGCCCTGTTATACTGACAGCTCTCACGGTCGGCATTCAGAGCGCTCGCCAAGGACAAGGCAATTAAACTGTCGCTCTATCGTAAATTCGATCCCTCTGAACCCATACACGTCAAATTCGATTGAACTGATTCGAATCCACACAAGCTTCCTTCCATTCCAAAACCTATTTCCGGCGCAGCCGGATCCTATTGGCTCGCGCCGCGAGACTCCTAGTTCCGCACCTGCGGGACGATGACGTCATCGCTCGCTTCACTCGCTAGGATGCCTTCGGCAAATAGGTTTGGCTGCGCCAAAGAAGGTTCTTTCATCCGACGACGCTCTTCAAAATCGCGCCGTACACATCGGTCGACTCTGCGACACCATCCACTCCATCGGGCGAAACAAATACCGGCCACTCGCCTCGATCTTCCGAAACTCGGCCATGCGAGCCTTTCACCAGAGTCGCATCGAGCGGGATCACGTCCAGAAGTCCCCGAAAGCCGAGTTTCTTCTTTAAAAGAAAACCAGCGATTTTCAACTTAGGAAACTTGAGCTTCGGATCGACGAAAAGCTCGACCGGATCGTATCCGATTTTCCGGTGAATATCCACGCACCGCGCGAAATCCGGAGCGACCGCGTCGTCCAACCAGTAATAATAGGTGAACCAACTCCGCCGATCCGAAACCGCTACGAAATCGCCCGAACGCGCGTGATCAATCCCAGCCTCCCGCTTTCCCGCGTCGTCCAAAACCGACTCCACTCCATCGACTTCCTCCAGAGTCGACCTCACCTCATCGCGAATGCTTGGATCATTCACGTAAACATGGGCCACTTGATGATCCGCAACCGCAAAGGCCTGGCTCGCGCCGCAGTCGAGCTGTTCGAGTCCGAGCTCGTCCTTTATCGCAATCCAGCCTTTCTCGCGGAAAATCCGGTTAAGATGAATCGGGCGATCGACGTCGCTAATGCCGTACTCGGAAAGCAGAATCACCTTGATCCCGCGGTGTTCGAAAAAGTCGATCAGGTCTCCAACCACTGCGTCGATATCCTCCAGGTCTTTCGCTATTTCCGGATCGGATGGACCGAGTCGCTGGAGATTGTAATCCAAGTGAGGCAGATAGACGAGGTTCAGCGTGGGCTCGTGTTTCGTCTCGATCCATTTCGCGGACTCCGCGATCCACTGAGATGACTCGATCCCCGCTCGCGGCCCCCAGAACGTGTAAAACGGAAAGTCGCCGATACCCTTCTTAATCTCGGTTCGAAGATCCATCGGATGTGTGTAAACATCGAAGGACTTGCACCCATCCGCTGGATACATGGGGCGAGGCGTGATCGAATAGTCAACCGAAGCGTACATATTGTACCACCAGAACAGCTTCGCGCAGGTAAACGACGGATCGAGCGAACGCAATTCGTCCCAAAGCTTCGGCCCCTCGACCAGCCGATTCGATTGCTTCCAGAAATGGACCTCGCTGTAGTCCCGGTTATACCAGCCGTTGGCGACAGCTCCGTGCTCGGAAGGCGGCGACCCAGTAACGAAGTTCGACTGAGCCGTGCAGGTCACCGCGGGAAACGGGGGCTTAAATGAAGTTTGGCGACAGCGATTCGCATACTCCTGAATTCGCGGCGTGGACTCGCCGATCAGAGAGGACGTAAGTCCAACCACATTTATGACCGCCGTGCGTTGCATTCGAAATCCGGTTACAAGCTCTTCAAGCGATTCATCGATTTAAGAACGACGTCCGTATCCATTTCGTGGACCTCGAAACGCGAACCGATTCGTTTCAGTAAAGTAATGGTCAGCAAGCCGCCCAGATGCTCGCGAAATTCCTCCAAGCCTTCCAGCACGTACGGGAAGCGACTTCCATTTCTCCGTTCGAGGTGATCCGAAAACAATTCGAAGTGCAGTTTTTTCAGGAGCGTGAGAATCCGGTTCGCGGACTTCGAGTCGAGGTAGCCCATTTCTTCCGAATACAGAGTGTCGATGGCGATCCCGATCGCGACGGCCTCGCCATGGCTCAAGTCGAATTCCGAAAGCTGCTCGAGTTTGTGAGCCGCCCAGTGCCCGAAATCGAGCGGCCGCACCGAGCCCATTTCAAACGGATCTCCCGAGGTCGCGATGTGGGCGACATGATGCTCGGCGCAGCGATGGATAAGCTCCTCCATCGTTTCGCCGTCGAACTCGTTGAGAGCGTCCACGTTCTCCTCGATCCATTCGAAAAATTTCGCGTCGCGTATCAAGGCGACTTTGATCGCTTCGATGTATCCGTTTCTCAAATGCACTTCCGGCAGAGTCGACAGAAATTTGTAATCGTTGATAACCGCGAACGGCGGAGCGAAGGCTCCGACAAAATTTTTCTTTTGGTGAAAATTGACCCCATTCTTCACGCCCACGCCTGCATCAGCTTGACCAAGGGTCGTGGTGGGAAAGCGAAAATGCCGAATCCCGCGATGAGCCGTCGCCGCCGCGAACCCGACCGTATCTAGGAGCGCTCCTCCACCAATCGCAACGATGTAGCTGTGGCGGCAAATCTTGTGGTCCTCGATATCTGTGTAGATCCGTTCGAGCCGGTCGGGATCATTTTTCAGGGATTCGCCCCCGGCTAGAATTTCGATATCCATCAGGCGCAAGTCGTCGGCATACTGGTCGAAGTAGCTGCCGATCTGGCCCGTCAACTCGGGATTCGCCTGGCTGACCGCCTCGTCCACGTAAAACAGCGCCTTTCGCCGATTTCCGCTTTCGCGTGTGCAGGCGAGGTCGCGAAAGAGCGGGTTGTCCAACTCAAACGCGCCTTTGGTGAAATACACCCGTAGCTGATACGGGATCTTGATCGGATACTCGATGTGGGAAAATTGGGCCATTTATGAGGAACTTAGGTCGCGGGAATACGGCGCTGGGCAATCAGCGCAACCCCGAAAAACGCCATCAGACTTCCTCCAATTGTTAAAGAAAATTGATTCAAACTGCTGATAATCAGCAAATCAACTAGACAAATGCCCGCCAGAAGCGGCCCGATTGTCTTGCCGACGATCAAGGTCCCGTTCGCTCGGGCACGGAGAAACGCCCACCCGATCCAGGCTCCAGCGATCAGGAGGCAGGCAAGAAAGACGCCGCCGAAAGACTGGCTCGCCAGGTAAACCGCCCCTGCCAAAGTCGCGATTAGCGGGGCGATCCCCCAAAGGCGATTGGCCTCCTCGGTCGATTCAGTCCGCGCGAGACTCGTAACCCCGAAGGTGTAGAGAAACATCAGCCCACTCGCCCAGTAGATGGCTTCGTTTACGTCTTCGATAGCCGCCGCGCCAACCGTCAGGTAAATCGAGGCCCGGCAAGCAGCCATCAGCGGCACCCCGAGCGCAGTCTTTTTGTGGACGATATTGTAGGCGACGATCAGCCCCAGGAGAAGCACCGCGTGGCATGCCGCGTGCCATCCAATCCAAGCGATCGACGCGAAGCCGCTCAGGAAAAGAGCGATTACCAACGCGAGGACGGTTTTTCGTCGAATCTGCCCCGCCGGGATCGGTCGTTCCGGGCGAAATTCCTGGTCGAACTTCACATCGCAGAAATCGTTCAAATACATGCCGCCCACGTAGATCAGGCTCAGGCCGATAAGCAGCCAGACAAAAACGCCCGCCGATCCCCCGCCCGCGATCACCCAAGGGCAAAGACAGTTCGACCAAACCGTCGAGAGATTTGATACCCGACCCAAAACCAGCAATGCCCGAGCGTTAAACATGCCCCTAAAAGGATGCACATTCGCCAGACGAGCGAGCACTTTTTGCGAGCTTCCATTTTTCAGTCGCAGGGGCATCGCTTGCTGCGACCGCGTATGAAGATAACGATGGTTCGCCAAATGTAGGAGCCTGCTTGCAGGCGATTCTCCATGAACGAACCCGAAACGAATCGCCTGCAAGCAGGCTCCTACATCTGGTAGGCAGCCCTACCTTCTCAATCCCCGCGCGGCGAACTCCTTCAAGGTCCAATCGTATTCGCGGGTCAGCTGATCGACTACGTCCCCGCTGCTCAAAGCGCCGGGTAACACCTCCCAAGTATAAGTCTCCATCTCGAAATGACGGCAAATCTCTGGACGCTCTTTCAGAAAATCGAGTGTGCCCAAAATGTGGTCACTCGTGGCCCGCAAGGGCCGGTGAGGCAAGCTGTGCAAGGGAATGTGAAAATGGATACGCCACTCCACGGCCTGGTCCGCTCCGCTCCGACGAGCCTCCAACGCCATATCGAGATCCTCGTAGCGGACCAACGCCGCGTCCGAAGCGCTCCGCGCGATAACCTGGTGCAGATAAACGCCTTCGCAAAAGCTCTCCAATTCCTTCAAAGTCGCCTCCGCAAAATCCGACACCGCCAAAGCCGAGCTCAAGTGGATTTTGCTAATCCGGATCCCGTTGTCCACCAATCGCCCGAGCGATTCCGCCGCCGACTCGTATTCGACCGCCAAATGACACGTATCGTAGTTCACACCCAATCGGCGCAGCAACGCGTCCTTGTCTCCCGAATACGACTCCAGCAATCCATCGAAAAACGCCACCGTCTCCTCGCTCGTCTCGAAAAGTCCGAGCGGCTCCGGCTCCAGTCCCAAATGCAAATCGTGACCCGTCTCCGCGCTCAATCTTTCGATACGCTCCGCACAGGCAGTCAAGTTCGTCCGAATCGCCGCGCGCTCGTCGTCTGTCGTGATGAAGCGCTTGAACGAACCCGGCAGCGTGCTGACGCTTCCTTCCATCCCCTCGGGGAGAATTTCGCAGAGCAAATCGAACAGCGTATTCGTATATTCGAGACGATCCGGCGACGTCCAATCGGGTCGATAAACATTGTCCTTCACGCGCGTTCCATGGAAATCGCCGTACGGAAATCCGTTAATCGTGAATACGTAACAACGCCGGGCTTCGAGCCACTTCTGAAAGGCGAACAAAGTCGAGCGATCCGAAAGCTCGCCGGCAGCCGAAGCGCTGAGTCGCAATCCAATCGCATACGGCTCGTCCGGGCAAACCCGCTCCCGCACCTTCATTGTGTACCGGTCGAGAGAATCAAGTGTCTCCGCCCAGGACCCGCCTCGGTGAATATTCGTGCAATACGCGAGATGACTATTGTTGGCTAATTTCATTTGTGGCCTAAACCGCAGGAGCGGGTTTACCCCGCGATATCCTATTGATCGAAAAATCGCGGGATAAACCCGCTCCTACATTTCGAGTTTTGCGACATGCAAAACTCCTTCACCCTCTCACCGTGAAATTCGCACACTGGCTGAGGAACTTCACGGGGTTCTTGAAGAAGACTTTGTCGATCGTTTCATCGTCGTAGCCGCGCCGTCGCATTTCCTGGGCCGCGTACGGAACCGCCAGCGGCACGCTCACTCCCCAGTCGCAAGCCGAGTTCATCCAGAGACGCTCCGCTTCGCAGGATTCCAGAATATCGATCGCCCGCGCCGACGTGCACTTGGATTCCGGATACAAGGTCAAGCCTCCCCAGAAGCCCGCATCCATCACATACTTCGCGGTGTGCTCTTCCACGTGATCGATCAGCACCTTGCCGGGATCGATCCGCGAATCGCTTTTAATCATGTCGACAATCAGCTTCGTGCCTTTGAATTTGTCCTCGAGGTGCGGTGTGTGAACCAGGATCAGCTGGTCGTTTTCCGCGGCCAAGTTGACGTGTTTCTCCAGAACGGTCATTTCGTTGCGGCTGTTTTTGTTCAAGCCGATCTCGCCGATTCCGAGAACGTTATCGCGACCGAGAAATTCCGGGATCAGAGCGATGACCTCGTCGGCCAGCTTCAAGTCTTCAGCCTCTTTCGGATTGATGCAGAGCCAGGAAAAATGGGGCAGCCCGAACTTGGCGGCTCGTTTCGGCTCGTAGTCGGTCAGTTGGCAAAAGTAGTCGTAGAAACCGTGAGCCGAGCTGCGGTCGAAGCCGGCCCAGAACGCGGGTTCGCAAACCGCTTTGCATCCGGCGGTCACCATTGCGAGGTAATCGTCAGTCGTCCGACTGACCATGTGAGCATGCGGTTCGATGTATCTCATTGCGGTTTGTCGGGCCAAGCGCCGCAGGCGGCTTTCGTTGTGGCGGCGGGGATGAGCTCGCTCGTCCGGTCGCTTAGCGAGAGAAGGACGTTCTCCGCACGATCATCCGAATCGAGAGCGTCCATAGCTTCTTTAAATGCTTGGTATCTAAAATCTTCCGTTAGTCCGTCTCGCTCTACGCGATCCATAAACGCCGCAATGTCGATCAGTTTCGCTCGGACTTCCATGAAGTAGAGTTCCACCGAATTCTGTTTTTCGTTAGGTTTCATTTCAGGCAATAAATTGGGAAAAATCGCAGTGTGTTTCTGACCGGTCCATAGGCGAGCCTAAATCGGTTTTCGAACCTCGGCCTGCACTCCATAAGATTTACGCGTCACACGGAATATTTAGACAATCGCATCCTGTTTTCAAAGGTAGGGAGGACCGGCTCGGTCCTCTTTTCGCTTTGCCAATTCCGAGCGGGCTCTGTTACCGCTTGAAAGATGAACGTCAACGGCAAGCCCTTCCGCACGATTTGGATCAAGGATAGCGATCCGGAAATCGTCCAGATAATCGATCAGCGGAACTTACCTCACGAATTCAATATCGAAGATATCGGCGATGTCGCGTCGATGAGCGCCGCCATTAAGGAGATGCACGTTCGCGGCGCTGGCCTGATCGGCGCGGCGGCGGGTTATGGGATGTACATCGCCACGCTCGAGGCGTCACGTTCGGAAAATTTATCGGCCTCGCTTCTGACTTCCTACGATCAATTGAAAAACACTCGACCAACTGCCGCCAATCTCGTCTGGGCGCTCGATCGGCAAATGGAAGCGATTGGCCGGGAGGAGTTGCTCGAAAGTAAAGTGAAGGCATCTATGGATACGGCGGCCACGATCGCCGACGAAGACGCTCTATTCTGCCGTCAGATCGGCGAGCATGGCCTACCGCTCATCCAGCGGATCAGCGAAGCAAAAAACAGCGAACCCGTGAACATTCTGACTCACTGCAACGCAGGCTGGCTAGCGTTTGTCGACTTCGGTTCCGCGACCGCTCCGATCTACGCCGCGCATGACGCCGGGATAC
>JAJFLS010000357.1 GCA_021772595.1 Opitutales bacterium | reverse complement strand
TGAAGGAGCAAGAGCCGCCCAATCTTTAAGTCGGGCCATCAAAAGGCCCAGGGGTCAGCGCGGGCGACCCTCCGCTCCATAAATTCGTTCGTCTACGATTTCCAGTTCGCGATCAGGAGCATGCCTTTCGTTGGGCGGTTCGCCATGCGCTCAAGGAGGGGGACTGGGGAAGGGCCATCTTCAGCCCCACCTGGTCGGGCGTCATCTTTCCCGTTTGTATCCGCCACCAGTCTACAAGGAACTGCCGCGCGATCGCTACCGCGATCTTCTTCTTGCGCGCCTTCGTCATCGCGGGTCCGTCCGCGATTCGATCCTTCCAGTAGACGACCGCCTTGTACTGGTCCTGGAACTGGAGCATCCGCCAGACCGCTTCCAGCAGCAGGTGGCGCACTCTGGTGTTTCCGTGCTTGGTGATGCTTCCCTGCATGTGCCGCCCGCCGCTGGAATCCTCCTTCGGGCACAGTCCCGAGAAGCTGGCGACTTCGCGTCGATTGCCGAAGCGGTTCCAGTCGCATATCTCGTTGTCCAGGCAAGCGGCGGTCAACGCTCCCAATCCAACCGGCAGCAGGCGCGCTCCGGAAAGCTCCACAGCAGCAGTCGCCTTGGCGAGCGTGGCGTCAATGGCGAGGAGAAGCTTCTGCCAAACCTCCAGCAGCGAGAACAAGTGCTCGGGCAACTCCTCGCGCTGCGCCTCGAAGTTCTTGGGCTTCCACCAATGCAAGGGAAGGCTGTATGCATAATACCGAGCGCTGCTGCTTCCCTGCGCTTCGAGGCGCTTGCGCTCCTTGCTCAGGCTGTCGCGCTGGCGGCTCACACTGCGGATTTGCTCCTGCTCAGGAGTCGGGACTCGCACTGCGGCCAAGGCCTTCTTGTTTCCGGCCACGTAACGGTCCAGATTGTTGAGCAACGCTTTCGCGTCGCGATTGTCGGTCTTCACCTTCTGTCCGTATTCGTCCCAGTTGCGAGGACGCACGACATAGTTGACGATGCCCATTTCCTCCAGCTTGCGATGGAGCCAATAGCCGAAGCAACCGGCCTCGTAGCAGCAATATACTTTTCTGCCTAGTCGCGTCTGCTTCTCGGCGAAGGCGATGAAGCCTTCCGCGGTGAAGCGCTGGGGCGATTGGGCGGCGGAGCCGTCGATCTGCCGGGCCACGACGTACTTATTGGCGTGGATATCAAGCCCAAGCTTGATAACCTCAGCGGTTTCCTTAACAGTCTTCTTCGATGATGTGGGAGTGTTTTTCATACATTGTCAGTTCTCGGGTTCTAGACCCGCCTGGCAACTCCCATGTCATCTTTTGACTCCCTCGACTCATCGGCCGTGTTTCTTCATCGCTCAATGGTCAAGAGAACGCTGTCAATCAGCCTCAGGGAACTGGTTAGTGTTCCGTCGGGGTAGTAGGCGTACCAGGCTTCTTCATCGGGATCGAATTTGGAATAGCCTACGATATCGAGCACCTGGAAGGATTTGGGGAATTGATTGTCGATTTCAACCTTGTAGACAACCGAGGGTTGATCCGTATGGAATTCATTGCCGTCGTTGGCTTCGTTGACCTCAATGTTTAGGTAAAAAGGTTCCGTGTTCCTCTCGGGCAAGATGTAATCTTTGGGATCAAAAGAACTGTTCGGCGTGGCGCCAGCTAGGGCATGGAATTCTTCTTCACCTGCCTCCTTGGCTTCTTCCCATTCAAGTTTCGCTTCTTCATACTCTTCGACTTTCCAGCTCCAGTAGGGAAGCTCCTGTTTAGACTGGCTGCTATGGAGCGTTTTTATATGATAGGAGGATTGGTTTTCGAGCCATATGGCAATGTCAGGAGGAGTCTCGGTATCATAACGATCACCCGCTCTAACATCGAGTTGGAGTTTGTAGTTGGGAGCCGGCGTGTAGTTGTAGAGCATGCCATCGTCTCTCATTTCAAAGCGATCGAGGGCGGCTCCCACATTGTGGCTTAAGCCTTGAATCATTCGAATGGGCTTGGGGCGCCTTAAAAAGAGCGTAACCAGCAAGACGGTGACGAGCAGCGTGCCAATAACGTAGCGACTCTTGAAGCTTCTCCGCATTCCTCTGAAGTTTTGTTTAACATGACCGAAAATAAGTCCTATAAAGACGAACCCCATCAGGGCATGTAGACCGACGACCAAGATCGAAAACGGTTGAAAGAAAGCCAATAAGCCGGAGACGGCAGTGACCGTAAAGGTCATGGCCACCATCAATATCACGATTTTGTTTTTTGTATTCAAACTCTATACAAGGCTCTGCTCGACCCCCAGTTTAGGACCGTGCATCTTATTAGTTCCTAATTCGCTTTAAACGATCGGAACAACAGCGTTATGAGCTTTCAGTTCCTTGTGAATTTCTCTGAGTGGAACACTTAAAGGCGTGGTGTTCTTTTTAGCTGCCAGGACAGCTGTGACGGCTGCAGCCTGTCCCATGCCCATACAGGAGGCTTGAACCCGCGCAGCCGAGTTGGCCAGTCGATCGCTGGACAAGCACCGACCGGCGACCATGATGTTTTTCGAGCTTTTCGGAATGAGCGCCCCCCTGGGAATGGTGGGCACGGTACCATGAGCAAGCGGCTTGGGTTTAACACCGTGCTCGTCGTGCAAATCGATCGGGTAAAACGAGTAACTCAAGGCGTCGTCAAAAATCCTGCCCGAAGTATAGTCGTTTACCGTAACCGTAGTTTCTCCCACAATACGGAAGGTTTCACGGCAGGCGGTTTCATTCATCATTCTGTCGATCGTAGCATTTTCTCCTCCCGGGATCGTCTTGAAGAATTTCAGCAAGCGCATCGCGCATTTTCGACCAGCCAGATTGGTCTGCGTTTGGGTGGCGGCATTCGTGGCGTCGGCTCCGAAAATATGATTATTCCCACCGCGAGCGCTGAAGATCGTTCCCATGATCCGACCACTCCAGGTATCGCCTTTCTTTATGGAGCCTTTCTCAAAAGCCTCATCATACATCTCTTGAATGCGTTCCGCGTTTTCCCGGACGACGTCATAATCAAAGCCTTTGAACATAACCATTTGAGTTCCCGGCTGACGTACGTCGCTCCACCTTCGCTCAAATCCCAGCATGCCGACCACGGAACCATTTCCAGTGCAATCCAGGATTTGTCGACAACGCAATTGGTACTGTACCCCTTGTCCCACTACATTGACGAGCCATCCCTCTTTGGTTTCAACGATGTTCTGGGGAAACTGATAATACGCCAGGGAAACACCGGCATCCAAACAGGCTTCTTCCGCCAGCAACGCATACAGGTGAGCGTTGATCAATACTTGGTGCTGCGGATGACTTTTCGGTACTTTGGAAAAGTTCGGAAGCTCCTTACCGTCGATTTCGACCGACTTTGCGACCAGCTCCCAGCCGATTCCAGCAATGTATTGCTTACCCCAGGCGTGAAACAATCCGGGGAAGTTGACGCCTCCCGTAGTCGTCGTTCCACCAAGCTGAGAATTACGTTCCAGCAAAACGGTCTTGGCGCCCATGCGGCCGGCTTGGATGGCAGCGACATGGCCGGCGGAGCCGCCTCCCACGATCAGCACATCGACATCCAGGATGTCAGGGTTTTGCGGATCCGGAGAAGGCAGGTTTTGAGCGCTCGCTCTATGTACTAGGCCGGAAGTCGCTAAGATGGCCGTTCCCGCTACTTGGCGTTTGATGAAATGACGACGATTCATGATTCTTTATGTATTAAAAAATTAGTTACGATACAGAAGTCGCATTCGGTCGATTCGCAAGCGCTGCTTGGGGACTCGAGAACTGAAGCGCAGCAAATGCAAGCCTACCTGATCAAAGCGGACAACGCCTGCCGAAACAAGATCGAAAGTTTCGGACTGGGTTTTCTCTATACTCATTAGCTTCTTCATTGGATATCCCGCATCCGCCTGCTTGGCATCATTGACAACGGCAGCAGTCGAAAGCGTGCAAGAGCCTTCCGCATTGAGCAAGATGGACAGATCGTAATTTCCCGGACGGTCTATCTTAAGCGCGAACTCGATATAGCTGCCGGCACCCTTGTTCAGATCGGCGCAGACGGCTTTCCCCTGGGATGCTTCGGAGTGATCTTGGGGGTAGTGAAAGTTGCCGCGCTGCCCGAAGTCGGACGAGGTTTGATGAGGCAGTTTCTCCGCTTCCAACCAGCCCTCCGCGTCGGGTTCAGACTGTCTTAGGCTAAGGCGTTCGCTCAGTTTCGCGATGACGCCTTCGTATTCAGGTTTGTCGGCTAAGTTGGTGAACTCGTGAGGGTCACTGTCGAGATGGTAGAGTTCGGTCTCTCCGGTGGCGAAACGAGTCATGCGATAGTCATTGCTCAAAACCACGTCGTAGCGGATCCCCTCCTCTTCGCTCGACATGAGGACGGGCTTGTCCCAATCGGCCTGGGGATTCTGGAGCAAGGGTAGCAGACTGTTGCCGTCAAGCGGCTGCGGTGGGGCGGGGAGATTCAATAGGTCCACCAAAGTGGGATAGAGATCCAACAAGGATACGGCCTTGTTGCAGAATGCCCCTTCGGCAAGACCCGGACCCGCGATCATAAGGTTTACTCGCGCGGAGTCATACCAAGGCTTCATCTTCGACCAGCCTTCTTTTTCGCTCAGCTGATAGCCATGGTCGCTCCAAAGGATGACATAGCCGCTCTCAGCGTGAGGGCTTGCGTACCAGGCGTCGAGGATGCGGCCAACCTGTTCGTCGGCAAAACTGACGCAGGCGAGGTAGGCCCGGACCTTTTCCCGGTCATAGCCCTTGGCTTCGAGCTCCTCGTGATAACCGGGACCGAACTTGGCGGGGGCGCGAGCCATGGTTTTGAAACGTTCGGGTAGATCGTCCAAATCGTCCTCCTGGCGTTCGGGCATGAGCAAGCTTTCGAGCGGATGGCGATCGAAGTATTCCTGCGGCACGACCCAAGGCACATGGGGGCGATAGATTCCAAGGGAGAGGAAGAGTCCGGCGCGATTCGATTCAAGGGTCTCGATCCCTTGGCTAACCGATAGGTAGTCGTGCATTTCATGAGTGGGAACGGATGACACGCCCCATCTGCCGGATGGATTGAGGTCGCGGTACGTTTCCGGGATCGGCTTTGGCTCTTTGCCGCGGCGCGTATACTCGTCGAATTCGGCTTGGTCGCCGTTGTGAAAATTCTTTCCGATACCAACGCTCCTCCATCCACGAGCGCTTAAGAATTTGGGCAGGGTGATGGCATCGGGGACATAGCTTCGCCAAGGTCTGCCCCAATTCCAATTGGACTTCGCTCCCGTTCGCACGGGATGCTGACCCGAGAAGATTGAAGTCCGGGAGGGGAAGCAGACGGGCGAGGAACAGATCGCTCGGGTGAAGGTAACGCTGCGAGCGGCAAAGCGCTCGAGGTTTGGCGTGATCGCCTGAGGATGGCCTTCGAGCACGCTGTTCCAGTCGTTCCAATCGTCGACATTTAGAAAGAGCACGCTAGTTCGGTCGGCGCTGGCCGCTTGCAAAGAGGATAAAACGGCCAGACTGAGCAGGAATAGCCTGAGGTTGTATAGAGTATTGAGGTAAGAAGGAAATTGCATGTAGGCTTTTTATACTGAGAGAACACTTCAATTCACATAATCCTTAAAAAAAGTTTCACCGCCCCGCATTAGATTTGAATAAAAAGGACTATAGTTAGCCAGTCCCTATTTACTCTATTTACTGCTTTCGTTCCCAGCTTTCCGGGGCGGGTCAACCTTAGACCTCAATCTAGCTTGCTCGAGGGAGTTGAAAGGAGACAAAGTCTAATACAACAGACAAAGGATTATTATCCAAAGAGACATTTGACGATGAATTCTCTCAGAATATGAATAGCTATGAATAAACTGTTCCTCGGTGTCTTTTTGGCGCTAATAAGCTGGGTGGACGCATCGACTCCTGATGTGACTACGATCGCGCCGGATCTGGTCACGCCAAAGGTAACTTCGAACGATCCGATGCCTGGAAGACGCGTATTTCAAGCGCTTCCCGGATACGAAGCATCTGCGGTCCGACACGCGCTTTACTTGCCAACGGATTGGATCAAGGGAGAGACCTACCCGGTAATAGCCGAATTCACTGGCAACAATGGCACTGTGGCTGGCGGCGCAGGGATACGGAATCAGCGGTGGCGAGGGATACATTTGGGTCACGCTCCCATTCGTCAGTGAAGATGGTCTCGAAGATATGGATTGGTGGTGGGGCGATCCGGACCGGACAGCCGACTACGCGATTGCAGCAGTCAGATCCATTTGCGAGCAATGGGGCGGCAACCCCGATGCTGTCATTCTCACGGGCTATTCTCGCGGCGCGATCGCCTGCAACTACATCGGCCTGCGTAATGACGCCATCGCCAAGCTCTGGCTCGGAATGGTCCCGGTCAGCCACTACGACAACCGCGCTTGGAAGCAAACCAAAGCCGAACAGGCCCGTCGCGTGGAACGCCTGCGTCGTCTTGGCAATGCGCCGCAATACGTCTGTGGCGAAATACATTTAGCGGAGAAGCACACCGACCCGAAACTCCTTGCGATGGTACGGGAACGCGGCTTCACGGATATCGAAACCGCTACCCGGGAACTCAATCTGAAATCGATTCTCGAACAGGAAGGAATACGGGATTTCATCACGCAGAACTACCCCGATGCCAAGGTCACCTTCGATACATTCCCATGGGTAAATCACTATGGCGACTGGATTCTGCGTGAAACCCCCTCGCGGATGGCGCTGCGAAAGTGGGTAAGTCAGCTGGTTGCCCACGCAAACGTCGACAAGAACTAATGAATCTTGGAATGTAGAGAATTATATAAATAGCCTGTACCTATTTATAATCCTTGTACCCAATTTTACCCTACGCCTGATCCTTTGCGATTCATTT
>JAJFLS010000356.1 GCA_021772595.1 Opitutales bacterium | reverse complement strand
TTCATGACCGATGGATGAACCAGATAGTCGTACACGAGCGTATCGCAATTCTGGATAAGCTCTTTCGCGCGCACCGTAAGCAATCCGGGATTTCCGGGACCTGCGCCTACAAGATAAACCGTTCCCTTAGGCATCGCCGAGCTCAAGTTGCTGAATGAGTTGGTCCGCGATTTCATTCGGTTTCTTCAATGCGTAATCGAACGGAATCGACCGCGTCTCCTGGCCGCATTGCCTATGATAGATCCGGAGTTTCTCGTCGGTGTAGTTTACGGCGAAGGCCACTTGGCAACCGCCTCCGAGCCGCTCCATAAACGCTCGCTCAAGCCGCACCGCCACGCCCGTCGCATCGTCTAACGCCGACTCGTAGATCGCCACATCCTCTTCGCGACATTGAATCGCCACAGCCGCTTGCCCGACCGCAGGAATACAATCGTCTATCGAAAGCGCCTTGAAAACTAGGCCTTCCCAATCGTGAATCCCGAGCCGCTTCAATCCCGCCGCGGCGAGCATGGTCGCATCCGCGTAGCCTTCGGCAATCTTGTTCAGGCGCGTGTCTACGTTGCCGCGAATCTCGATGAACTCAGCTTCCGGATACAAATAGCGGAGTTGAATTCTGCGTCGCGGGCTTCCGGTCGCGATCACTTTGGGTTTGTCCACGCCTTCTTTAAGGATGAGCACATCTTCCGGCGACTCTCGCGGAAGAAATCCGGCGATGGCTAGTCCGGCCGGCATCGCCGAAGGCAAATCTTTCGCGCTGTGCACCGCGAAGTCCGCTCGTTTATCGAGCAAGGCGTCCTCCAGCTCTTTCGTGAAAAGCCCTTTGCCACCTTCTTTCTCTAGCGACCATTCGCGGCGCTTGTCGCCCGTCGTCACCATCTTTTCTATACGAAATACGGCACCAGGATTCGCCTGTTCAAAACAGGCGACCGCCATGTCGGCCTGGGCGAGAGCGAGCGGGCTTTTCCGTGTCGCTACAACGAATTCTTTTGCGGGCTGAATCATGATGGAGAGTACGGAGTCCCTAACCCATCGATCGCTAATCTAGCGATGCATCGCCAGATTACCGGTACGGCCGAGTTCCAAAATGCCGAACGACTCGATCAAACTCAGAAACGCGGAAATCTTGCCTTCGTCGCCCGTCAATTCCGCGACGAGATCTTCATGCTTAACGTTAATTATCTTCGCCCGGAACAGCTCGCAAATCTGAATGAGCTCGGATCGGTTCGTCGCACTCACGCTCACTTTAACCAAAATCAGCTCGCGCGAGACCGCTTCTCCACGCTTGAAATCGTGCACCTCGATGACGTTGATCAGTTTCTTCAGCTGCTTGGTGATCTGGTCCAAGACAGCGTCATCGCCACGTATCATTGCAGTGACGCGCGACACTTTCGGGTCGTGCGTGGGCGCCACGTTGAGCGTGTGGATATTGAAGCCCCGGCCGCTGAACAGGCCCGCAATACGGGCCAGTACGCCGAATTTATTTTCTACTAGAACGGAGATGGTATGTCTCATTGATGCACCTATTTCGAATTAAAGGCGCCTTCATAGACAGCCCGTTCGCCGCATGCAAGGGGGATATTCGATAAGTGCGGGGGGAGCAACAAGGCTCGCCCAAGCTCGGGATGTTTTCCGAAAAATTACCTTGCCAAGGCCAATTGAATTTATCCTTATTTCCAGCCTTTTCCGATGCGCGGGTAGCTCAGTTGGTTAGAGCAACTGGTTTACACCCAGTAGGTCGGGGGTTCGAGTCCCTCCTCGCGCACCAGTCTTCGTTTCGAGCGAAGCGGGAAACGAAGACTGTCCCGGCGTATCGAAGAGAAGCCGGACCCGAATCCCAACAATCCAACTCCCCACGCCCTTCGCTCTACTCTACGCCCGGGCGAGCCAGCCAAATATGGCCACAACGTTTTACTACGTCTACATCCTCACTTCCGAGAACGGAATCCACCACTACGTCGGCATCACCCAAAACTTGGAAGCCCGTCTATCTCAGCACAACAGAGGGCATGTGCCGCACACTTCCAAGTATCAACCTTGGAGAGTGCAAACCGCGATCGCATTCGACTCAGAAAAGAAGGCGTCCGTATACGAACGATATCTCAAAAGCCACGCGGGAAGAGAATATGCCAAGCGGCACTTCTAGACACCCCCTTCCGAACCACACAATTACCAGCGATTGTAGTAGAGCGAAAATCCTTTAGCCCGTGGTTCGTCGGACGCCATCAGGAGTCGGCCTTCTTGGTCGATCGTGAATTCCCGGTCCATCACTTCGGAGCTTATCGGGTCGATCATTCGCATGTTGAGCGAGCTATCTGAGATTTTAATCACCTCGAAATTTTGATCAAATCTCTTATCCAATGACGGGACGAAGGTAGAGACTTTCTCTTCTGAGATAACTATTTCGAGCCCCTTGAATGCTTCAATTAATCGAGACAACGCCGATCGGATTCGTTCGTCATCGAATTTGAAAACCTCCGCTTCAGTCGATTCCACGTCGAACCGCCAACTGCCAATAAACTGGCTAAGCGGATTAGCCGCCGCTCCGGCGCTCGCCTTCAGCGGTTCGCCAAAAACGACTTTCGCCTCGTCAATGTTGAAGAAGTAATACCGGCTCCCGACTTTGTGGTAAGCGTCGTTTCGCTGAATATACCCATCGTAGAGATAAAGCGTGCCGGTGACCGATGCATATCGGCTTTCATTCGGGAGATCGAAAGTCCGTTTCGATGGAGGATTTTCGAGAAGATAAAATACGCGCCCGCTAATAGCGATGGCCGGAGCGTTAAACGCGCTCTTGTGAAACACCCCTTCCACATTGGCCTTCTGGCCGATCAGCTCACCTAGCTTAGCCTCCGAGGCGTAAGGCGGAATGTCAGTTTGAGCCGTCGCCGCGGAGCTAAAAATGCCTGCCAAAAGGATGAATGCGAAAACGAAGCGCTGAACCATGACACCAATCTATGGCCATCCAGACCCTCCCTCGCAATCCTTAACAGAAGCGACTTAACTAGACGGAGTGGGTTTTGTTCCGTCGCTATGCCGACAGCTCAAAGCGGCGGCTAACAGATTGGATTTCCACTGTCGCGGCGCTAGGAGGTAGCGGGGGGTGCCGGTAAAAGAG
>JAJFLS010000355.1 GCA_021772595.1 Opitutales bacterium | reverse complement strand
TTGCAGGCGATTTTCTGCGCCATGGCCTAGGGAAATGATCGCCTGCAAGCAGGCTCCTACAATCGGCGAACCGTCGCTTTCAGCTTAAGTTGACGCCTATGCGCAGCTGCGGGACAACGTAGCTACGCCGGGACTCCGGCGTGGATAGTGCACCACTCCTAGAAAAATAACATAAATCGGTGCCCATGCACTAAGCCGGCTCAGTTCTTAACGGTTGGCTAATGATAGTCAGCCCTAGCATTATCCATCCGTGAAAATCCGTGTTCATCCGTGGGCGAAATCAAATTCTCAATCTGCGTCTATCTGGATAATCTGCGGGCGAAAATATTTGGTCGCGGCTTGGCTGCTCTACGCGCGTCGCGGGCGACTCTCCATCAAGAGATTCTCACCCTATATTCGCCTCCGATGGAACGGCAATCCCGATCCAACGTCCAATAAATCTCGCCCTCCCGCGCAAAACCCATACGAAACACCCAATCCCATGAAACGATTCATTAGCCCATGGCTCGTCCTCGCGAGCGCCCTGATCGCCGTCACCCCTCTCATTTCCGACGACGAAACTGACGACGCCCCGACAAGCGAGACCATGGCGGCCTACATTCTCAAGGAGCTCAAAGAGCGCGAAGAAGCAGCCTACCGGCGCTACGAGAAGGCGCTCGCAACAGAAGACATACACTCCATCGAGACCGAGCTCCAATCTATCGTCGACGGCTACGAACGGCTTATCAACGCCGCTCCAGAATACGCTCCGGGCTACATTTCCTTCGGCATGATGCTCCACCACATCGGCGAGCATACCCCAAGCAACGCGATGCTGATCAAGGCCGACGAGCTCGACCCTTACCACGCGATCGTCAAAAACCAGCTCGGCAACTACCAGGCGGAAGAAGGCAATTACGCCGAAGCCATGGCGTTCTATCTCCTGGCGATCGATCTGAGGCCCGACGAGCCCCTTTACCATTACCAGATCGGCAACTTGCTCTTCACCGCGAAAAATTTCTTCATCGTCGAGAAAATCTTCTTGCCCGACGGCATCGATCTCGAGATCCAAAACCGGTTTCGCGAAGCCGCGATGCTCGCTCCCGCGTCAATGCAGTACCGACTTCGCTACGCCCAAAGCTTTTTCGATATCACCCGCCCCAACTGGGAAAGAGCCCTCGACGAATGGCAACAGCTCATGGACCTCGCCACCGATGAAGGCGAACGTCAGCTTCTTGAGCTCTACATGGCGCGCACCCGCTACGAAATGGGCCACCACACCGCCGCCCGAAAGATCATCAAAAAAATCGACTATCCAGCCCTTGACGAATCGAAGAACAAGCTGCTCGAGATGATCAACAAAGATCACCCGAGATAAGACCGTCGATAATGGATTCCGCTCAGCTCGCAAACGGTCTCACGCTCGTTCTCATCCTACTCTTCGCCATCTGCGTACACGAATGGGCCCACGCCTGGGCGGCCCATTTGCTCGGCGACGACACACCCGCCGAAGACGGTCGGCTCACGCTCAACCCCACTTCTCATATCGACCCCGTCGGCACGCTCGTCCTGCCGCTCTTCATGGTCCTCATGGGAGGCGGAATGATCTTCGGCTGGGGCAAACCGGTCGCCACCCAACCCAGCCACTACCGCATCGGCAAACGCTGGGGCGACATCCTCGTATCCCTGGCCGGACCCTTTTCGAATATCGCGCTCGGAACGCTCGCCGGAATCGCCCGGGGAATCATGGACAACGCGGGCTTCGACGACCACGCGCTCGAACTAATGAGGAACATCTGCCTCATCAACGCGCTGCTCGCCGGACTCAACCTGCTTCCGATTCCTCCGCTCGACGGCTTCCACATCCTCAGTCGTCTGATACACATGAAAGAGGAGCTCTACCTGAAACTCACGCAAGCGGGCTTCATCGTCGTCCTCCTCCTATTCATGATCCCGCCCTTTCAAGTCGTAGTCATGGTCGCCAGCGGCGCAGCCTATCTCCCCATGGAACTCGCTTATCACGCGATCGCGGGAGGGTGAGGTAGGGGAATTCCTCCTCAAAAAACATTAATTGTAGGAGCCTGCTTGCAGGCGATAAACTCAGATCAAAATCGCCTGCAAGCAGGCTCCTACAATTAGACGAATCTTGTTGGCCAAAGGCCATCCTGCTTCCGCGGAAGCGGAATCCCTGCCAACAAACGCTCATCCTTCGGGATTCCATGAACAGGGATCGCCTCCGGCGAGCATGATCTCGCTAGAGCGAGAACAGGACTTATCCGTCGCCTACTTCCCCCAAGCTTCCAACAGAGCCGTTCCCATGTCGGACGGGGTCTTGGCGACCACGATGCCGGCGGCTTCCATGGCGGCGATCTTAGCTTCGGCCGTTCCGCTTCCGCCTGAGACGATCGCGCCCGCGTGACCCATCCGGCGGCCAGGAGGCGCCGTTGTGCCCGCTATGAATCCGGCTACCGGTTTCTTCACGTTCTCTTTGATGTAGGCTGCCGCACTCTCTTCGGCGTCACCGCCGATTTCCCCGATCATGACGATCGCTTCGGTGTCGGGATCTTCATTGAAAAGCTTGATCGCGTCGGTGTGGTTCGTGCCGTTGATCGGGTCTCCGCCGATGCCGATGCAGGTTGACTGGCCATAGCCGAGACTGGTCACTTGCCAGACCGCTTCGTAAGTCAAAGTGCCCGAGCGCGAAACGATTCCGACCGTACCCGGTTTGTGGATATAGCCGGGCATGATTCCGATTTTGCATTCGCCTGGAGTGATGACTCCCGGACAGTTCGGACCGATCAAGCGGGCGTTGGCTTCCAGGAGCTTCCGTTTGACTTTCGCCATGTCGTTGACCGGGATGCCTTCGGTGATCGCTATGATCAGCTCGATGCCCGCGTCGAGACATTCCAGAATAGAGTCGGCCGCGAATGGAGGCGGCACGAATACGCACGCCGTGTTCGCGCCTGCATTTTCTATGGAATCGGAAACCGTATTGAATACGGGAACCTTATCCTCGAAGGTCTGGCCGCCTTTGCCGGGCGTGACACCGGCTACGACGTTCGTGCCGTAGTCCATGCATTGCTTGGCGTGGAAGCCGCCAGACTTGCCGGTGATTCCGGTGAAAACTACGCGTGTGTCTTTGTTAACGAGTACGCTCATTGTATTAAATTTCCTATTACGCAGGTTCTAGTTCGAGGCTACGATATCGACGATCTTCTGAGCCGCATCGGCGAGACTGTCGGCCGAGGTGATCTCGATGCCGCTGTCCGCCAAAAGCTGTTTGCCCCTTTCGACATTCGTGCCTTCGAGACGAACGACGAGAGGCTTATCGAGGCTGACCGCCTTCGCCGCTGCTATCACGCCTTCGGCGATCACGTCGCACTGCATGATGCCGCCGAAGATATTCACCAGAATCCCTTCGACCTTCGGATCGCTGAGAATGATTTTGAAAGCCGCCGTGACCTGATCGGCCGTCGCGCCGCCGCCGACATCGAGGAAGTTGGCCGCTTCGCCGCCGCAGTGATTGATGATGTCCATGGTCGCCATCGCGAGGCCCGCGCCGTTGACGAGGCAAGCGATGTTTCCGTCGAGCGCGATGTAGTTGAGATCGAACTTCGAAGCTTCGATTTCCTTGGGATCCTCTTCGTTGAGATCGCGAAGCGCGACGATGTCCTTGTGGCGATAGAGAGCGTTGGAATCGAAACTGACCTTCGCGTCGAGGGCCGACACGCCGCCGTCGGTCGTGCTGATCAGGGGATTGACCTCCACCATGTCGGCATCGTTTTCCCAGAACATCTTGTAGAGATTGAAGATGAGTTTCGCGCAGGCGCCTGCTTGCTTGCCTTCGAAGCCGAGCTTGAAAGCGATGCCCCGCGCTTGGTGCGGCTGAAGTCCAATGGTCGGGTCGACGTACGCTTTGAAAATTTTGTCCGGAGTTCCCTCGGCGACTTTTTCGATCTCGACGCCGCCTTCCGTCGACGCTACCACAACCGGAGTCGACGTCGCGCGATCCATGAGAATCGCCAGGTAATACTCTTTCTCGATGTCCGCGCCCTCAGTGAAATAAATGGTCTGCACCTCGCGTCCGGCCGGACCCGTCTGGATCGTTACCAGCGTGTTGTTGAGCATCCGGTTCGCGAACTCGAGAGCTTCCTCTTTGGACTTCGCCAGCTTGACGCCGCCCTGGAATCCGTCGGTAAACGTGCCCTTGCCGCGACCACCTGCGTGGATCTGCGATTTGACGACGATCAATCCCTCGCCGAGACCGTCGATGCACGACTCGAAATCGTCCTTCGAGCTCGTCGCCGCGCCTTTCGGACAAGGAATGCCGTACTTTT
Source organism: Opitutales bacterium (assembly GCA_021772595.1). GTDB lineage: Bacteria > Verrucomicrobiota > Verrucomicrobiia > Opitutales > Opitutaceae > Pelagisphaera. The sequence goes on along the minus strand of JAJFLS010000355.1, from coordinate 1,005 downwards.
CGAACAGCTGTTTTGCCTGGTATTCGTGAATGTTCATTTTTTGGCCTGGTGGAGAAAAAGTGGATTAAGCGACGCTCGCAGAAAAAATCAAAGAGATACGAAAGATTTTCGAAACTGTAGGAGCCTGTCATTGACCCCGACATGTCGGCGGCTTGCAGCCAATCAGCTTCCGATTCCCGCGAGCAAGCGCTGCGAGAGAAACGCGGTCTGCATCGAAGAGATTTCCTGGCAGCCTTTCTTGGCAAGCCCGAGCAATGAGGCGAGTTGCTCCTCGGAAAACGTGGCTTCTTCGCCCGTTCCCTGCACCTCGACGTATTGGCCGCTACCGGTCATGACGACGTTGAAGTCGACGCTGGCGTCCTTGTCTTCGAGGTAAGGCAAATCGAGAACCGCGTTGTCCTCGAAAATCCCCACGCTGACCGCCGCGAGCGAATCGTTGAGCGGGTTCTCTTTCAATTTCTCTTCGTCGACAAGCTTCTGCACGGCCAAGCGAGCCGCCAGATAGGCGCCGGTGATCGACGCCGTCCGCGTCCCGCCATCGGCTTGGAGCACATCGCAATCGACCCAAAGCGTGTATCCCGGCAGCTTTTTCAAATCCATCACAGCCCGCAGCGAACGACCGATCAGACGCTGGATCTCAACCGAGCGGCCATCCAGCCTGCCCTTGGAGGAATCGCGTTGCTTGCGATCGTTCGTGCTGTACGGGAGCATCGAATACTCCGCCGTCAACCAGCCGCCTTCCACGTTTTGAGCCCGCATCCAGCCGGGTACTCTCTTTTCTAGCGACGCGCCGCAAATCACTTTCGTGTTGCCGAAAGAAACCAGCACCGAGCCGGTCGCGTTGGGAGCGAAGTCCGCCTCGAATGAAATCGGGCGAAGCGCGTCGTTATCTCTGCCATCAGGTCGTGAGAATGCAGTCATGCGGCGATCAGAACCGTAACCCTTGGAACGAGCAAGGAGTTTGTTGGACAAATGAGACAGAATTCCCTATATCCGATTTTCACT
>JAJFLS010000354.1 GCA_021772595.1 Opitutales bacterium | reverse complement strand
AAAAAGACGCAAGAGGCGCAAAAATGTGAGAATGAGAAAAGTCTAAGGATAGGAGTGATTTGCCTCGAAGAAATCGTATTTTTCTTTTCTTAGATTAGCTGTTTAATAAGTCGAAGATTGCTCTGTCTTTCTATTGTGGGTCGCCGCGTCGAGGCGACATTTTTGTTTTGACGGGTGAACGCCCCGTCCTACAGGCGAAAATACGAATCAGCTGACTTATTGAACCGGTTCCTAGAAAAGCTGAATAATTTTTTGCGTTTTGTTATTCTCGCTACGCTTCGTTGAGGTGTCACTTCGTTCGGTAGCGCCTTTTTGCGGCCATTAAATTCCACTGCTTTGCCGCGATGCAGTATTCACCGATCATGGCGATTCGATCGTTGGGCGGTCGACTTCGGGAGCCCTTAGGTCGCTCAGATTTTCGAAGGCTTCCTTCAGGCGGTCCTCCAATCCTGTCACTACCGGGACGGTCGAGTTCGTTCCTTCTAATGGGACTTCCTTTATCTGCGACGGATCGAATTCCACTATTTTTCCCATGCGATGGATGGACTCGATGAGGCGCGTATGGCAGAGCGCTATTTCCGGTCCGCAGATCCGCGCGTCCGGATTGCTTAGTCGCTCGAGAACCGTTTCGAACATCTTATCTCGGGCTTGGAAACTATCGAGCAAGGGCAATATTTCATCTCCCTCTTTAGCAGATTGAATAGTGCATTGATGGTCTTGATTCCATTCGATGCTTCCTCGGGTGCCCTCAATCCGAATGATAGGCTCGAGAGTGCTCTGGCAAGCGTGACTCACTCCAAACCAAAACTCGGTGCCGGATTGAGAGGTCGCTTGAACGACCGCGGTATCGAAACTTTCAATATCGTGGGCTCGATACAGTTGAGCGTTGTTTAAAAATGCGTCCCCTGATTGCTCGAAAGTCTCTCCCGCTAGAAACAATGACAGATTCACAAAATGAGCGAATGCATTGTTGAGCGGCGAATCGAGGACAAAGGCATCATCGGCTCTCAGGCGACCGGTCCAATTATTGCGTTGGTAGTAACTATGGGCTCGCGGCCAAAGACCAAGCATGGATACGGTTTTGATGCGTCCGATTCGCTTCTCGATGAGCATCCGTTTGAGCGTGGCGACTTCATCGGTATACATGTCCTGAAAACCGACAGCGACCCAGCGTCCAGTTTCCTTCTCCGCATCAATAACCGCTCGACCATCTGAAGTGGATCCGGCAAGCGGTTTTTCCGTGAGAACATTGCAGCCCGCTTTTAAAGCGCTGATCGTCATTCGGGCATGCCATTGGATGCCGGTGGGAATGAAGCAGAGATCGAGTTGGCCGTCTTGGGCTTCGAGCATTTCCAAGTAGGACTCGTACTGATGAGCTCCCGTCGCGCTCAATAGTTTGGCTCCTGCGGAATCACGCTCTTCTTCAACCGTCACGAACGCCGCGATGATCAGCCGCTTGTCTTGGTGGGCCTGAAGGAGCCATTCGATGTGAATACTTGCATATCCGGAGACGCCGATAATGCCGATTTGGGGTAGCTCGCTAGTGCTTGCGATCATAGATAAATTTACAGTGAAACGGATTCGAGATTGTGGGACGGAACTCCAAGCGATTGGCGAACGTCGCTTTTACGCTGATTGGGTGAACGTTATCCACTGCTTGGTCAAACAAGCGATGGATGAAAAATCTGACAGTCTGAAATTTGTTGCCTTGGTCCGGTGGACCGGCTGCTATTCCTTAGGATTTTAATTAGTCGCAATGGTAGGGCTGCTTGTCCCAAGCAGCCGCACGTGGTTAATACGACTTCCACGGCTGCTTGGGGACAAGCAGCCCTACCTCAGAATAGTTCGTTCGCAAAGTAATGGCTAACATCCCCACAAACACATGAATTCCGTAAGAGAGCTTGCCCGTTCGCTGGGACTGTCGCACACGACGGTTTCCGATGCGCTCCGAAATAACCCGAGGGTGAAGCGAGAAACCCGCGATCGTGTGCTCCAGGCCGCTGAAAAAGCAGGCTACCGGTACAATCCCTTGGCGGGAGCGTTGATGTCGGAGATGAGGCGATCAGGAGCAGCGACCTTTCACGGAGTACTTGCAGTGGTCGATCTTGAGAACGCCGAGAAGCGAATCGGCGCCGCTGTTCGTTTCCACAGCAAAGTGTACGAAGGCGCTAAGGATAAGGCCAATGAACTTGGGTTTAAAACCGAAGTGTTCGTACTTGGGGACGAGAACCTTTCAATATCGCGATTGGACGATATATTGAATTCGAGAGGAATCAGAGGTCTATTGGTGCTCCCTTCTGGGAAGACTCCCGATATCTCATCACTCAATTGGGAACGCTACGCCGGCATGTATACGGATTACATTATAGAGAAGCCGGCTTTGGATTCAGTCTGTCCGGATCATTACCGGGCGATGATGCTAGCGATGTCGAAGGTTCGCGAATACGGGTATAAGCGACCTGGGTTGGTTATTGTTGGCGAGCAAGATCGGCGTCTGCTTCATCGGTGGGAGGCTGCGTTTCAAATATTCAATCTGCATAACGAAGGGTTCGATTCGGTTGAGCCCTACCTCGCTAGCGATTTGAATGAAGCCGAATTCAAGAAATGGTTTGAGAAGAACCAGCCGGATCTTGTGCTCTGTCATCGATTCCGAGTGAAGGGATGGATGGAATCGATGGGATTGAAGGTTCCTGAAACCCATGGATTCTGCAGTCTCAATGTTACCTTGAGCCCCGAGTCGGTGAGCGGATTGAATTTGGGCCCTCGGAGAATCGGACAGCGGGCGATGGAGCTGCTTATAGGCAAGCTGCACCGCAATGACTACGGGATACCTAGCGACCAATTGACGGCGACAATTCCCGCTCAATGGGTCGATGGCCCGACGATGCGGAAGATGCATTCGTAGTTGCTAAGCGGTGACACTGGGAGGAAGTGGTAGGGCGAGAGCGTCCTAGCTTGATTGACTTGTCATCTTGAGATTTCTTAACCGCAGAGTACGCCGAGGATGCAGAGATTATGAAGAGGGAGGGTAAGTTCTCTCCGCGTCCTCGAACACGCTTCAGCGGGTGGGCGGTTAAACTGCGACTTTCTCGATCATGAAATCCGTTGTCGACAATTGTATGAATATATGATTTTTGGGACAAATAATAGTACGTATTTGTCTCAAAAATATGAAAAGTCATTCTGACAGCATAGACAAAAAAATCCTTAAGAGGATCCAGTCGCACGGGAAGGGGTGGGTTTTCACGCCTTCTCACTTCGATGATTTGGCCGGTGGCTCAACGATTACCACCACTTTGAAACGTCACACGGATGCTGGGACAATCCGCAACCTTGCCCGAGGACTCTATGATTATCCGAAAATGGATCCGCAGCTAGGGCAGCTCTTGCCAAATACCGACGATATTGCGAAGGCTCTAGTGGGCCGTGACGAAATTCGCCTCCAACCCTCGGGAGCTTATGCAGCCAATCGCCTTGGGCTAACCGCTCAAGTTCCAATGAAAGTGGTCTACCTGACGGACGGTCGTTCAAGGACTGTGCAAGTCGGCAACAGGCAAATTATTCTCAAACAAACGACCCCCAAGAACATGAAATCAGCGGGCAAAATCAGCGGGCTCGTCATTCAAGCTCTCAAGTATTTGGGCAAGGACGAAGTCGATGACAAGGTAATCAGGACGCTTGATGAGCGTCTTGATGATACCGCTCGAAAGCAGCTGATGAAGGACATTCGCAGCGCCCCGGCTTGGGTTGCTGACATCTTTCGCCGACTTGCCAAGCAAGGGGATACAGCAGAGTGAAGGCCTTTATTTCCATGCCGGAGGAGCGCCGCCGCCTGGTTTGCGAACAGGCAGGCGCTCAAACCGGCCTCTTCGATTCTTCTGTTGAAAAGGATTTCTGGGTCTGCTGGATATTGGAAAAGCTATTCCATCTTCCAGGGTTGGAAGAAACTTTCACTTTTAAGGGAGGGACTTCGTTGTCCAAGGGGTGGAAGCTCATTGAACGTTTCTCGGAAGATATCGATATCGTAATCGACCGGGCAGCGCTTGGTTTTTCCGATACTAATTCGCCTGACAAAGCGTCCAGCAATAAGCAGACGAAGAAACGTTTGAAATCACTCAGCGAGTCCACCCATGCATTCGTGCACGAAACGATCCAAGCGGCGCTGCGTGCCGCTATTGAGGCCGACATGCCAGCCGGACTGGAGTGGTCGTTGGATCCCGATAGGACAGATCCACAGGACCAGACGCTTCTTTTTCGTTATCCGACAGTCTTCCCCGATCATCCGGATTATTTGCGACAGATCGTCAAAATTGAAATGGGCGCCCGATCAGACACCGATCCGGCATCTCTAGTCGATATCCAAGCGATCATCGCGGAAGCTTTTCCTGAATTGCTTCCTGACAGCATATTTCAAGTACGCTCCGTTCAGCCGATCCGCACTTTCTGGGAAAAGGCGATGCTCTTGCATGAGGAGACTTATCGCCCTGCAATTAAGAAACGTCGCAAGCGCGGGATGGCGCGCCATTACTATGATCTCTTTCAGCTTATGCAGAAGG
>JAJFLS010000353.1 GCA_021772595.1 Opitutales bacterium | reverse complement strand
ACCTTATAGGAGGTGTTGCTCTTGTTGGAGGTCGCTCCTTCTGGATTGTGAACCCCGCCTACCGTGCCGGTGCTATTGCCTTTTCCCGCATCATTCTGCGATTCGAGAACTATACCCGCGCTGTAGCTGAGAGCGTCGCGCAAATCAGTCGCGCCGGTGTCTTTTATAAAGGCGTCGGTGATTACCTCGATCGGCATCGGTATGTCCTTTATCGACGTATTCAGTCGCGTGCCGGAAATCGTGTTGGTGGCGCGGTAGCCATCGTCATCCGAGGAATCCACCGTAAACGGGGACAGTTCGTAAGTCTCTTCTGGGACCGAATCATCGTCTTGCCCCTGGACGGAAGCCAGGAACGTCACGCTCGCCGTTAGAGCGACAAGGGTGGGTTTGAAATAATGCGTGTAGTGCTTTTGGTGCATTTCGTTTAGTTTGGGTGTTTGTGAGGTAGTTGCTGGGTGCGCCCAATAGGGCCTATCTGTGAGCGCGTCGTTGCATCAAAAGGGTCCATCAGTGTGCCTCACTTTCCCGAAAGAGCGAACGTCAAATTGCTCGTTAAGGTGCACATTAGTACAATTATTAAATCCCATGTCAAGTTTTGATTGCATTTTATTGCACCTTAAAGAAATTTAAGGCGATTTACTCCTCACCAACTACCCTACCTCCACGACCAGGGCGGTCAGGTTGTCGCGACCGTTTTCTTCTTTGGCGTCTCGCACAAGTCGCTCGGCATTGTTCAAGCCAGTGAAGTTCGCTGGCGGGAACAATGTAAGCGCTTGAATGCGGCGAATCGAAATCCCATCGGTCACGCCGTCGGTGCACAGGATAAACCGGTCGCCCGGCCCGTATTCGATTGAGCCGACCTGCGGGTCGATGCGCTGCATATTGCCGCCGAGAGCCTGATCGAGAATGTTGCGGTCCGGACGCGATCTCGCTTCCAGCTCTGAAATTTTTCCCGTGCGGATCAGATGCCCCACGTGTGTGTGGTCCTCGGTGACTTGTCTCAGTTCACCGTCCGCCGGCAGGTAGTAGATGCGGCTGTCGCCAACGTGCCCGAAGTGCATCAGCCCCGGAGTGAACCAGCAAAGGCTCAGCGTCGCCCCCATGCCTCGGCATTCCTCGTAATGAGCGCCCATCTCAATCATCTCCGCGTGTATCCGACTAAACAATTCACCGAGAATCTGACCGCAAGCGCGATCGAATCCCAAGGCCCCCAGCTTGAAGCTCTTCGGCAGAAGTTCGGTTATCTTATCGACAGCAATCTTGCTCGCGAATTCCCCCGCGTTGGCACCCCCCATTCCATCGCTCACCGCGAAAATGAAGTCGGTGCCATCCATCTCGGCATCTCCGATTTTTCCAAGATAATGCGTCTCCTGGGAATCGAACGCGAGCGCCAGAAACGCGTCTTCGTTGTTCTTACGGAATCGTCCCACATCGGTCAGGCCGCACCAGTTCAGGCGCGTCGATTTTCCAACTTCACTTCTTTCGCTCATGGGCCTTCGTTGATACGGGCTGCTTAAGGCCCTCGCCAGATTCCACGATCACGGCGTACTCGAAATCGATAACGCAGAAGCGGCCTTTGTGAGCGTCGTACGTGACGTTTCGAGCGAAGGGATCGTCGTGCTTCACTCCATAAACTTCCTCGAGCTCTTTATACAGCTCACTCGTCTTTCGCTCGCCGATGCTCCCCTCCGCCCGGGCACCGCAATTCGTCGTCACCATGTAGAGCGTCTCAAGATCCGCCTCCAGCAGTGTCGGGACAAACGGGCATTCCCGTTTCTCCAGATACTTCAACACTTTCACCTCGTTCACGAAACGCTCCTCAGCCTGAGGCCCGCGAAAATTCTTGTGAACCCTCCCGTCATAACCGAGCCGGACCGTCGATCTTTGCGTATTTTTGACCTCTCGCATGTTCTATTTTGAGCGAATACGGGAGCAAAAAGATACTATCCTCATATTTTGGCAATTAAATCGAAAATTTGTTGATCCTCGGCGCATCTTTTGCTCCTTTCGTACCCCGTTCCTATCGGCGGCCGATTAACTGGAAGCCGCCAACCCTTTTGGGGAAAAGTTAAACCCTTACAAAACTAACGACAACAATATGGCTAAATACAAGCTCGAATACCTGTGGCTCGACGGCTACACGCCCATTCCAAATCTGCGTGGCAAAACGCGCGTCGCATCCGAAGCTCCTCAATCTATCGATGACTGCCCTATGTGGGGATTCGACGGTAGCTCGACTCAACAAGCGGAAGGCAGCGACTCCGATTGCATGCTCAAGCCGATCGCTCTCTACCCAGACGCCGGGCGCGACAACGCTTTCCTCGTGATGTGCGAAGTGATGCTCCCCAATGGCGAGCCTCACCCAAGCAATTTCCGGGCGACCATCATCGACGACGAAGACGCTTGGTTCGGCCTCGAGCAAGAGTATTTCCTCTTTGAGGACGGACGTCCGCTCGGCTGGCCCGAGGAAGGCTTCCCGAGCCCTCAAGGCGAGTACTACACCGGCGTTGGCTTCAAGAACGTCGGACCCATCGCCCGCGAAATCGTAGACGAGCACCTGGATCTCTGCATCGAAGCCGGTATCAACCACGAAGGCATCAACGCGGAAGTCGCGAAGGGCCAATGGGAATTCCAGATCTTCGCCAAAGGCTCCAAGAAATGCGCCGACGACATGTGGGTCGCACGCTACTTGCTCGAGCGTCTCTGCGAGAAGTACGAGATCTACATCGAGTGGCACTGCAAGCCGTTCTCGGGCGACTGGAATGGCTCCGGTATGCACTGCAACTTCTCAACGAAGCATTTGCGTGAAGTCGGCGGCAAGGACTACTTCATGGCCCTAATGGACGCGTTTGAAAAGAACAAGGACGAGCATATCGCAGCCTACGGTCCGGACAACCACATGCGCCTGACCGGTCTGCACGAGACTCAGTCCATCGACAAGTTCTCTTGGGGCATTGCCGACCGCGGCGCTTCGGTCCGCGTGCCTCACGCATTCGTGGAAGACGACAAGTACCAAGGCTACCTCGAAGACCGTCGTCCGGGCTCGCAAGGCGACCCCTACCAAATCTGCTCGCGCGTCCTCAAGACGATCGCGGAAGTGCCGGTAGCCGTCACCGCCTAAGCAACGCTTAGACAGCAATTTTCAATTACAAGCGACGCCGCATCTGTGGCGTCGCTTTTTTATAAAGTAGCACAGGCATCCTGCCTGTGACAAGAAGCCCCCAAAGCAAACCAACAGGCCGGAAGCCTGTACTACTTTACGAGGCCTCCAAGAACGACGCTTCCAATGTCCCTTCGCGATCCTCGGCGAACAGACGTTCCTCGTCTCCGTAGTGCTCGCCCGCGATAAAGATCTGTGGCACAGTCTTCTTGCCCTTGGACCGGCGCTTCATTTCAAAGTAGTTCGGCGACGGAAGTTTCCACCCCAAAATCATCACGACCTCCCGATACGAAAACTCGATACCCCTTTCCTTCAAAAACCGTTTCGCCTGAATGCAATAGGGACAGAAAACGCTGCCGAATAGCTCTACTTCTTTTTGTTTTTGGGGCATCACACTTTACATCGACATGCGGATCTCTCCCCTGATCCCATCCAACACAATCCAACGTATTTTAGCGTCGATTTCGCGAACCAAAACAAGAAGGTAGGGAGGCCCGGCCGTGCGCTGCCGAAGCCATCGGCGAAGGAGTGCCCGGTCCTCCAAGTTAGAAGCAAATTTCGAACGGTGGACCGAATCGATCCTCCCTATCCAGCCGCTCGAATATCCGCTCACTTCTCTTAATCGTTGTATCCAGACTCCCCATGCGAGCTGAGGTCCAGCCCGATAATCTCGTCCTGGTCTTCCACTCTGAGTCCAATCCATCCTTTGATGAGTTTCAATATCACGTAGCTCACGATAAGCGTGTAGATCGCAACCGAGATCGCCGCAAACGCCTGCACTCCCAATTGCTTCATCACACTCAGATCTCCACCTTTACCGCCGAGACCTTCCAGCACGAACACCGCCACCAGGACCGTCCCTACGAATCCGCCCACTCCATGCACGCCGAAAACATCCAGCGAATCATCGTAGTGATAGCGGGACTTCACCTTCGTACACATCCAGTAGCACAACGTAGTTGAAACCAAACCGATCACTACTCCTCCCAATGGCCCGACCGACCCGCTCGCCGGCGTGATCGCCGCCAAGCCCGCGATCGAACCCGTCGCGATCCCCAGTACGCTGGGTTTGCCCACTTTCAACCATTCCAAAACCATCCAGCCGAGAGCCGCGCAGGAAGCGGAAATATGAGTGACCAAAATCGCCATCGCAGCGTCGCCATTCGCTCCCAATGCGCTGCCGCCATTGAAACCGAACCAGCCCACCCAGAGCATGCCCGCACCGGTCACCGTCATCGGAAGATTGTGCGGCAAAATCTGGCTTCTCGGATAATCGCGACGCTTACCGACCATGAGCGACGCCACCAGCGCGGCAACCCCCGCCGTAATATGGACCACGATGCCTCCCGCGAAATCGAGCACACCCATATCCGCGAAGTAAGCTCCATCGCCTCCCCAAACCATGTGGCAGACGGGAGCGTACACCAAAATTGACCAAAGCGATACGAACCACAGCATCGCCGAAAATTTCATCCGTTCCGCGAACGCGCCTACGATAAGGGCCGGCGTAATCACGAAGAAGGTCATCTGGAAAACGAAAAAGAGAGGCTCCGGAATCGTCCCCCACATCGAGTTCGAACTCACTCCGCTAAGAAAAACTTTATCCAATCCACCGACGAATGCGTTCAGACCGATCTCACCTGCCTCCATTCCGGAAGTCGAAAACGCCATCGTGTAGCCAACCACAAGCCAAATCACGCTCATCAGCGCTGTGATAACGAAACAGTGCATCAAAACCGAAAGCACGTTTCGGCCGCGCACTAGACCCGCGTAGAAAAGCGACAGTCCGGGAATCGTCATAAAAAGCACCAATGCGCTCGAGGTGAGGATCCAAGCCGTATCGCCCGTATCCAAAGCGCTTGTATCTTGGCCCATGGCCATCGCGGGAAGGAGGAATGGCAGCAACGCTGCGACACTCCGTAGTATGCGTTTGAGGGAGTAGTTCATCGTGAATTGAGGAGGTTAAAGGAAACCAAACCTGCCGAGGAAATTGGTTCGGAGTGGATGATTCGCATTCCCGACCGAACTTCAACGGAAAACGTTAACTCTCGATCATGCTGATGGTAGGGCTGCTTAACCCTAAGCAGCCGCGGCCCCAACAATCCGCAAAACTCGGCTGCTTAGGGATAAGCAGCCCT
>JAJFLS010000352.1 GCA_021772595.1 Opitutales bacterium | reverse complement strand
CACCGACGAGAAAGGTTATCTGATTCCACAAAACGTACACGTATCCACTAGTGGAGGACGCGCAACTATCGAGATCGACGGACTAAAAAGCGAACGATTTTCAGGCTCGCTCGCATTCACCTTCTACTACGGCAGCCCATTCGTCCAAATGGAAGCCCGCGTTTCCACTGAACGCGACGCCACCGCATTCCTTTACCACGTGGGGTTAGCTAAGCCCAAGACCGAAGACCACCAACTCCACTGGATCGACCCGCTCGTCAAAGCCCAGTCGAGTCTCCTGAAAGACGAAATCGCCCGCGTCTACAAAACGCGCTACCGATCCATGGCCCTCGCTTCCGATAACGGCTCAGTCGCGATTTCTCCTTTCCCGCACCAATATCTTTACCCACTCGATTTCGTTGAAAACTACGGCTACAATTGGGCAGGTGACGAATACCTCGAGATGATCGATGGATTCGCCTGGGGCGTACGCCAACCACCCATTGGCGACCAACGCTTCGTCCCCTGGGTCAATGCGCCTCCCGACACCGAACAAAAGCTGGGCGTTTTTATTACTATTGTATAAAGGCATAACGCTGCCCACTGATCTCCTCAATGAAAAGAGAAATCGCCCCGTTGCATTCGCGTCGCAACATGGCCTCTTCGAACAGCCGCTCAAAAAAACCTCCCGAATTCCCGGTACAATTGGAACACCCCGACTGCTGTCATGAGCATGGCTGACAGCCATAGAAAAGCGATCCAGCTTCCGCGAGGCCGCAGCTTCTCGTGCGTTTGGTAGTACAGAAAATAAAGGGCGGCCAAACTTATGAAAGGCAGCATCAGCGCCTGCGATACAGCGCCGATCGTCACCAAGGTGACCGGCTTGCCGACGGATAGATAGAAAATGCAGTACAGCGTCGGCAGCGCCACGCACGCAATGCGCACGGTCCTCAATCGATCGGCCTCGCTATCCTGTTTGACGACGCGAAGAAGATTCAGAAAATCCGCGGCCAAGCGGCTGTTGGAAGCGGTGGCTATGAAAACCGTCGAATACAGCACCGCAATCGCGCCTACGATAAAGATCCACAATCCGGCCGTTCCGAACGAGGTACTGTAGAGATTCGACAAATTGACCATCAGGTTGTCGTTGGAGATTTCCAACCCCTTCCCATTAAGAACTGCCGCCCCGAGCAAGTAGAACGCAACAGTCGCTCCTGTATAGATAACCAACGAAAGCAGCGCGTCATACTTCATAACGCGTATCCAACCTTTGGCCCGAGTCACCCAAATTTCCGTCCCATCGTCGGGCCCTACATACCTGCCGTATCCTTTTTCCAAGCACCAATAGGGATAGAAAATCAGCTCGGTCGCCCCGACTCCAATCACTCCAAAAGCCGCGAAGGCTATAGTAAATTCATCCGGCAATCGAAAGCTCAATCCGTCAGCGATCTGCGTGCCCGTAATTCCGTAGTCCGTCCAATAAAGAGAAAATACCGCGAAGATCGTGAACATGGAAAACCACGCCACCATTATCGTAGCGAAATTCTGGATAAACTTATACCGTCCGATGAAAAGCAGCGCAGCGCACGAACCCGTGATCAGAATCGCTAGCACCGTGTGCGACAAATCCGAACCTGCCAAACCGAGGACCTGGGCGATCCCTCCCACGATCCCAGATAGCTGAAAAAAGACCGCGAGAAACATCAGCGACCACAACCAGACCAGCCAAGACACAATCCATCTCGGCCCCGGCACGGTGTTCAACGCTTGCAGTGTCGTTTTCCCCTTCGAAATCGCGTAGCGTCCCAACTCCAGCTGGACAAACACCTTGATCAAACACCCGAGAATAATGAACCAAAGCAGGATAAATCCCACGTCCGCGCCCAGCTTGGTGGTCACGATCAGTTCCCCGGACCCCACGATGTTCGCAGACACGATCAATCCGGGACCGAGCTGCTTGCGAATCCCACGCCAGGTTTGCGGGGCGTCAGTAATTTCGTTCATGGTGCAGCGATGAGTTTGGGGTAGATTCGATGCGGCATTAAACGTATAGCGAGCTCCCTCGTCCACGATTAATTATCGGAGAAAGAAGGAACCTTACGCTCTCCACATCGGATTCCCGATGTAGCTACGACGTCCCACTCAACGCATAGGCGTCAACTTAAAGTAGTTTCTCAACTGTAGGAGCCTGCTTGCAGGCGATTTTCTTCGCAATGGCCTAGGGAAACAATCGCCTGCAAGCAGGCTCCTACACTCGGCGAACTGTCGCTTTCAGCTTAAGTTGACGCCGATGCGCACCTGCGGGACGGCGTGGATTCGCAATCTCCCAGCACCATCTAACTCCTAAAGTCTTGTCGATTCCCCCGAAACATTAGAGGCTTTTTCCAATCCCATGAAACGCCCTAACATAATCCTCATCATCACCGACCAGCAGCGTTACGAAACCGTCGCCGCGCTCGGATACCCCCATCTGAATACGCCTCACACAGACCGGCTCGTGAACGAGGGCGTCGCCTTTACCCAGTGCCACGTAACCGCTCCGTCCTGCGGCCCTTCGCGGGCCAGCCTCTTCACCGGCTACTTCCCCCATAACTCCGGAGCATTGAAGAACAACGACGCCTGGCCGCGCACCTGGGTCCAGGATTTGAAAGACAGCGGCTACTACTGCGTGAATATCGGCAAGATGCACGCCGATCCCTACGGCAAATCGCACGGCTTCCACGAACGTTTTGTAGTTGAGAACAAACAACGCCGCGAATCCGAACTCATGTGGACCGGCAACCCGCACATTTTCGAAGACGAATGGGATAAGGCGTTGGACCTTCGCGGATACGACCGCCCAGAAAAGCCGTTCTACAAAAACTGGCCGGACGTCCAAAAACGCCAAGGCGCTTACGAATGGCAGCTCCCCGACGATCTCCATCCCGACGTTTTCATCGGAGACCTAGCCCTTCGCTGGATCAACAAGTCGCCCTACGCCGCGGACCAATCAGCCCTCATGCAATGGATCGACAAAGACAAACGCCCAAGCCTCGACGACGAGCCACTCTTCCTCGAGATCGGTTTCCCCGGCCCCCACCCGCCATTCGATCCCATCGAGCGCTATACTAAAGAGTACATGGAAAAGGATCTCCCCATCCTCCCCGTGACCCAAGAAGAGATGGACGCCCAACCCGAGACGCTCGACGCGCTTCGCAAACGCCTCGCCCAACGCTTCGCCGACTCTATCGCGTTCGACCCCCACGCCTCGGACGAAGCGCGAAAACTCCAGCGCGCCTACTACTTGGCCAATGTCACCATGATCGACGAGCAAGTCGGCCGCATCCTCACGCGACTCGAAGAAACGGGCATCCTCGAAAATTCCGTCGTCATCTTCACCTCGGACCACGGCGACTGCCTAGGAGACCATGGCCTGGTCGAAAAATGGACGATGTACGACTCCTCGGTCCGCGTGCCGCTGGTCGTCTGGAGTCCCGACCGCTACCAGGGAGGCCGCCAAGTCGAATCGCTCACTCAATGGTTTGACATCGCCCCCACCATTCTCGATCTCGCCGGATTGCGACCCCCGGAAAAGATGGAGGCGGAGTCCTTAATCCCCTTCCTCGAAAACGATCCCAATGCCCAGGAGCGCGAATACGTTTTCTCCGAGCACGCCCCGGATCTGATGCTCCAGAAAGTCGATCACACGCTGATGATTCGCAGCAAACGGTACAAGCTTATCGAATACATCGGAATGAACGCCGGACAGCTTTTCGATCTGGAGAACGACCCCGACGAACTGAAAGACCTCTGGAACACGCCTGACCACGAAGCCGCAAAAAGCGAACTCCGAAAAATCCTCTCCGAATGGTTCGTCACCAGCACCATCAAAGCCACCGGCTGGTGGAAAAACCCCGCCGCCACGCCAAAGTAACTGTAGGAGCCTGCTTGCAGGCGATTTTCTTCACTTATCATTTTGCAGAAGAATCGCCTGCAAGCAGGCTCCTACATTTCAGCGGGAGCGATCCCCCAAAAAGCGGATTGACCCGAATATCAATTCACTCACTTTCAAATACAACAAGTCGGGACGTAGCTCAGCCTGGTAGAGCGCTACGTTCGGGACGTAGAAGTCGCTGGTTCAAATCCAGTCGTCCCGACCAATATTTTGAGATATTTCCAAGATAAGATCGTTAACGTATTAATAATACAATAACTCACTAGTGTCCAGTTAAAGGTCCTTGAATATCAACTGGTTAGAAATATCAACATTTGAATCTCTTGTATGCTTTTTCATAAGTAGCTGATGAATAGGGTCTTTCGAAAATATATTTACGCTGATGACTTGCAGGATTCGG
>JAJFLS010000351.1 GCA_021772595.1 Opitutales bacterium | reverse complement strand
TTGGAGGGGGTCGCCCATCGCGATTTTGTCGCCTCCGGAAGCGAGCTGACATCGATGCTTCTTTTGGATCGTCGAAACTATTCGAATGTAGACGAATTGTCGGACGAGACATTCGGCTTGTTGATGTCGGAGTATTCGAGGTTCTTGAGGATTGATGGGGAGCTTACGGTTGGCCTTCAATACTTGTATATCAATCAGGCGTTTGACGCGACCTTCGATGTCTTGGATGTCAATACGGTCGTTTTGACCGCGCAGGAGCCGAAGCTCCAAATGGAGTGGGAATCGTTCTTCTGGCAATTCGAGTATGGAGCGGCGGTAGGCGCGTCCCGAATGTATTTCAAGGATCCGACCGACGACTACGAGACCGTCGATTGGGAGTTGGATATAGACTACATGATAAACGATCGGGCTCGGCTAATTTTGGCGACCAATGGATATGAGCGCAATTACACCGATCGTTTGTCTCGTGACCTCGAAGGTTATGTATTGGATGATACGATACTGGCGATGAATCAATTGGGTCTCGAAGGTTCGGTTGAGTGGTCGTTTGGCCTCTTCGGATTGGATAACGAGGTTGAGTTGGGGATCGATTTCGAGGAAAGGCGAGACAAGCAGCTCGGCTACTACGATCGCGACCGATTTAAGTATGGTTTCGAATGGACGGCGGCGGCGGAGAAATGGAAATTCCGGGGAGAGCTTCACTACACGGAGAGCGACTACTTGCTTCAGATCGCCGACGATGACAACCTCCGCAGGTCAGACGATTGGATCTGGTCGGTTGATCTAGAGCGCCGGCTAAGCCAATCGTGGAAGCTGTTTCTTCGAGCGGAGTCGGAAAACTCGGAATCTAATGAATCCTTTTTCAGTTATCGAACGAATAACGTTTTGTTAGGTATTCGGTATAAGTGACGATATAGTTCGATATATTGACCTATATGACTGAAAGACAAAGAACGAGCTCTAAACTGAAGGGGCCGTTCCTAGTAGCTTCGCTGGCGCTTGGGATGGTCGTGCTCGTATTTGGCGTAATCGTTGGGATCGCCAGTTTTCAGCTTAGGTCTGAGCTTCGCGAGCGCGTGGTGCAGCGACATGCTGAGATTTGGTCCCAGATTTCTCGCTTTCAGGTTGCTCGGGGTTTGGAGGATAATCTGCTCGGTTTCTTGGATACGGAAGACGCGATCATGTATTCTCTCATGGCGGCGCAGGACATTGAAGGCTCGCTGGGAGTGCAACTATTCGACGAGAATGGCAACTTCCTCTCGGGTGTACCCGTGGGAATGGACGACTCGAACCTTAGTGGATCTCAAATGGATCGCTTGAAAGGAATGGCGCCTTGGGGGAATTTCGAAGCGGTGCGAGAAAACGATGGCGGGTCGGGCGAGTCGTATTCCAAGTTGGAGATTTTCGTCCCTCTAGTGGAAAACGGGAGTGACGAGCTCGTTGTGCTGGCACGGTATATTATGGATGGCGAACTGGTCGGCGGCGAATTCGATTCGATCGACGAGAAACTGGCCAAGCAGGCGGCATGGGCGTTTCTAAGCGGGACCATTTTGGTTTCGGCTGTATTTCTGTTGTCGTTCTACAAGCTGCGTCGGGCGAATCGCGAAGTAGAAGTTCGTGCTCAGAGGCTGGCCCAGGCGAATGCGGAATTGGCTATGGTGGCGAAGACTTCCGCCATTGGCGCCGTGGCGTCTCATTTGATTCATGGGCTGAAAAATCCGCTGGCGGGGATAAGCCAGCATATCGCCTCGGGAGGAGAAGGATTGGAAAGCGACGATTGGAACGACGCGAATCACGCGGCCAAGCGGATGAAGGAAATGATCAACGAAGTCGTCGATGTTTTGAAGAACGACGATTTCGATGATCTTGAAACGCTGTCGAACGACGAGATCGCAGCAGTGCTGAGGCGGAAGTTCGAAGATAGAGCCCAAAAGAAAGGACTGGAGTTTACGGTCCTCTCACGCGGGGAAGACGAGCTGTCTGCCCGAGTGGCGAATATTTCGAAGCTGATCGTTTCGAATCTCGTTGAAAACGCGATCGACGCCACTCCGGTAGGCGGAGAAATCGAAGTCCGAATCGAGGAGAAAGAAGGCGATATCGCGTTCTCGGTTTTGGATGCGGGGACGGGATTTTCTGAATCGGCACGCGAGAATATGTTCTTCCCTTGCCAAAGCAGCAAGACGGCGGGAGCGGGGATTGGACTGGCGATTAGCAAACAGTTGGCGAGACATATTGGCGCGGACTTGAAGCTCGATCGATCATCCGCCGCTGAAACCGTGATGTTGTTGAGCGTGCCTTTATTTGGGCAGCATTGATTTTTGGTGAAGCCCCAACTCTAGTTGACTATGATAAACCGCAATCGCGTTTCTACCTCTTTCAAAATCTTGCTAGCACTCTTGGCCGTATGCGGCAGCGCATTCGCGGAAATCGGAAATCAGTTGTGGAGCTTCCAGACTGGGGATGACATTTTCAGTTCGCCGACTATCGATGGAGACGGCAATGTGTACATCGGTTCCTTGGACGGAAAGCTGTATTCGATCGATAAGGACGGCACGGAGCGGTGGGCGGTGACGACCGGCGATTGGATCGAGTCGACCGCAGCTCTCAATGCGGATGAAAGCGTCGTATACGTCGGCTCGTGGGATAATAAACTCTACGCGATCGATACAGCGAGTGGAGCGACGCTATGGTTTTACGAAACTGGAACGCTAATCTTTTCGTCGCCCGCGGTCGCTAGCAACGGGGATATCTATTTCGGCGGAACGGACGGATTCTTGTATGCGCTAAATCCTGACGGGACCTTGAAGTGGGATGTATTCCTCGGCGCCGAAGTGGATTCCTCGGTTGCGATTGGGCCTTCGAGAAATCTTTATTGCGGTACTAGCGAGGGATATGTGGTCTCGTACGACACGTCTGGCCTCGAGCGTTGGAGCGTCGAAGTTCCAGATGAGACCGGGGCGGCAAGCCGCGATAAAGCTGTCAATTCCAGTTGCATGCTATCAGGAACGGGCGAGCTCTATTTTGGCTCCAACAACTTTTTCGTTTACGCGCTGGATACTAGCGACGGATCGATGCTCTGGAGTTACGAAACGGATGGGGAGATAGACGCGTCTCCTACGATGAGCATGGACGGAAATATTCTCGTTTCTTCGTATGACGGATTTCTCTATTCATTGGATACCGATGGAGCGCTTGTGTGGAGATCGGACATCGGCGCGAATTACTTCACGGCGGCGGTTGTCGATGAGATCGGCAGGATCTACGTGAGCTCGTACATTAGCGATACCCTGAGCTACTTGAACTTGATTTCGCCGGGCGGTGTTATTTTGCAGCAAGTGAGTTTTCCGGATATTATCGATTCATCTGTTTCGCTTAGTCCGGATGGGACGCTGTATGTGGGATCGTATGACGGCAAATTGTATGCCTTTGCCAATCAGGCCCGCCTTTCGGATTCAGTCTGGCCGAAATTCAGGCAAGGGCTTGCGTCTAAAGGAAATTTGACGGGCTACGCTCCGCCGGTCGCGAACAAGGAGCGGCTATATAACATTTCGCTTCGCGCCTCTCCGTTGGGCGGCGAGCAGGACTTGATTGCGGGATTTGTTGTAGCGGGATCGGGCGAAAAGAAACTGCTAGTTCGGGGCATAGGGCCGGGACTGGAACAGCATGGCGTGCCAGATTTCTTAGAGGACCCGACATTCACTTTCTATAATAGCCAATCAGTCCCGATTGGCACGAACAACGACTGGGGCGACAGCGCGTTTGCGGGCATTTTGGCTGCTGAAATGAGTCGCGTGGGAGCGTTTGCGATCGAGGAGGGATCGACCGACAGCGCCGAGATTCTGACGCTGACGGGCGGCGCGTACACCGCGATTGCTTCGAATGCCGGTGGAGAAGACGGCGTTGTTCTCGTTGAAGTCTACGACGCGGATGAGGTGGTTTCGGACGCGACTCTGGCGAACATCTCGATGCGCGGTAGAGTGGGGCAAGGAGCGGAAGTGCTGATCGCGGGATTTGTGATCGAGGGGAATTTGCCGAAGCGTTTGCTTATCCGGGCGATCGGCTCGGGGCTACTCGACAAGGGAGTGGTGAACGTTGTGGCGGACCCGACCATGACGCTCTATCGTGGACCGAATCCAATTACCACGAATGACGACTGGGATGCACATCCAGAGCGGGCCCAATTGGAATCGTTTATGGCGAATGCTGGAGCGTTCCCTCTTGACGAGGGAAGCGGGGATAGCGCGATTTTCGTTTGGCTGGAGCCGGGGCCCTTTACGGTGATCATATCTGGAGTCGGCGGGCAGACGGGAGTTGCTCTAGTCGAGATCTACGACCTAACTGGCATTTAGCTGAGAAGGCTTGAAGAAACGCTTCGAGCTTGGCGCGAAGTGCTTTGAATCAATCCTTGAAAATCCTTTTTGAAGATGACGACTTCCTCGTCCTCGATAAGCCTCACGGCGTATTGGTGGAGGGAGTGAAAGGAGGCGAGCAAACGCTTACCGATTTTGCGATAGCGCATTCAGGCGAGCGGACGCGGGCAGCCCATCGGCTAGACAGAGACACAACCGGAGTTGTGCTGTTTGCGAAGAACTCGAAGTGGAATCGGGAGTTGGCGGAGATTTTCGAGAAGAAGAGAATTCGCAAGGAGTACTGGGCGATCGTCCGAGGGAAATGGAATCGGAGTATCAACAAAGTCGAGACGATGATCAGGCGTACGGAGAACGGGCGGTGGGAGAATTCTAAAGAGAACGGCAAAGTTTCCACAACCACTTTTCGAGTGATGGGAAGCGACGAACAATATTCCTGGGTTCAGGCGCTTCCTAAGACGGGGAGGACGCACCAGATTAGGTTGCATTGCCTTGAGGCGTGCGGCCCGATTGTCGGTGATAGGTTTTATTCGGATGACAGTGAAAACCCGCTTTTGCTGCACGCTCGAAGCCTGTCGTTCGCCCATCCTGGCGGGCGAGGTGATCTAAGATTCGAATCGGATCCTCCTGAATATTGGAAGAAGTGGTTGGATCTATTCTCCTAGGACTTGCATTCGGGCGATCCACAATCACGATAGGTTCGCATGTTACGCGTGTATTCATATTCGGGATGCGATTCTTGCCGCAAGGCGCTGAAATGGTTGAAGGAACGGTCCATCGAGGTCGAGAACCTGGCGATTCGAGAAACGCCTCCCAGCCGCGAGGAATTGGCGACGATGTTGAAGCTTTATTCAGGAGATTTGAGAAAGCTGTTCAACGTCTCCGGACGAGACTATCGCGAATTGAACCTCAAGGAAAAACTTCCGTCGATGAGCGACAAGGAAGCGATCGATCTACTGCACAGCAATGGAAACCTAATCAAGCGCCCCTTTGCGCTTGGCGATGGGCGGGGCGTCGTCGGATTCAAGCCTCAGGAATGGACCGAGCGTTTGGGTATCGAGTAGAGGCTTTTCCTAGGATTCCTCTTGGGGGCGATCGCTGTGGCCTAAGTCACGCTCCGGCGCGATGCGATCTCTTACGAGCTGCTTGATTTCTTTCGCCTCTGGGAAACGGCCTTCTTCTTTTCTCGAGAAAATGAGCTCGTCGTTCAGCCGTATTTCGAGAATCCCTCCGGATCCCGGCTGAAGGGCGACTTCACCGATTTCGTCGGAGAACGTAGTCAGAAGCTCCTGGGCCAACCAGGCGGCTCGCATCATCCAACGGCACTGTCGGCAATAGAGAATAGAGATTCGAGGAGTACGAAGGTCGTGCATAAATGAAGGCGGATCTCTAGGAAGCCTTCAAGGGAATGCACTGTCAAGGTGGCGATGTTTTTTGAAAGTTATCTGCAGGGGCTTCGAAAGCGAAGCCCTCTGCAGGTTCAACTTATTGGAGTGTTTTAAGAGTGTGAAACCTGAAGCTTTAGTTCAATTCAGCTTCTTCAATGAGATTTTGGATACGCGAATGAGGTTTTCTTGCGGAACGCTCCGCGCGTTTTGTGATGATGTTCAACGCTGCGATTCGGTAGGCCTCGCCGAGCGTTGGGAAATTCATGACGTTTTCGAGAAACACGCTGACGTCGTTGTTGTTGATGATGGCCATCTGTCCCACGTGGATCAGGTCCGTGGCTCCTTCGGCGACAATGTGGACTCCGAGGATTTTATTTCCTTCGGGATCGGCGATCATTTTGAGCAGGCCGTCTTGAATGCCAGCGATCTGACCTCTAGCGACTTCGTCGAAATTGGTTCGGCCGATGATGATATCGTCGCCGTATTTCTCGCGGGCTTCCTGCTCCGAGAGTCCGATGCTGGAAAGTTCCGGCACGGCGTAGATGCCGATTGGCACGAGTTCGAATTTGCTGCCGGTGCGGATGTTGAGTACGTGGCAAATCGCACGGCGCCCTTGTTCCATGGATACGGAGGCGAGAGAAGGCGGGCCTATGACGTCGCCTATTGCGTAGATTCCTGGAACGTTAGTTTGATAGTGCTCGTCGACCGAGATAGTCGCGTTCCGGCCAAATTCTATGCCGAGCTCTTCAAGTCCCAAAGACTCGACGTTGGCGATGCGACCCTGAGCGACGAGCATCTTGTCGCTCGATAGCTCCATGCCGTTGTCGAGTTTGGTTTTCACTTGGGAGACAGAGTCCCACTCGACGCTCTCGCATTTCACTTCCCCGATATATTCGCCGCCATGGGTTGTGAAGTGATGGAGAAATTTCTCGGTGCACTCGGACTCCATGAACATGAGTGGTCGTGGTGTCCGGTCGATCATAGTAACCTTCACGCCGAGCAGGGAAAAAATGGATGCGTACTCCGCCGCGATTACTCCGCCGCCGACGACAGTAAGCGAGCGCGGAAGATAGATCATGCTCAGGATGGAGTCGCTATCGAGAATGTTCTCGTGATCGACGGGAATGTCCGGAGGCGTGCGAGGGCGAGAGCCAGTCGCGATTACGATTGTCTTCGTTCTAAGAAAGCTCTTGGAGCCTTTGAGCGCGGAGAGGGCGACGACATTCGGCTCTACTATACTCGCTCTCCCGTGGAAAAAGGAGATACCGTGGCTGCGAATGTATTCGGCAATGAAGTCGGTGTAGGAGCCGAGGACGGAGTCGAGACGTCTCATCAACGTGGATACTTCCATGTTGTCCTTCAACTTGAAGTCGAACACGTCGGCGTTTCGGTGAAGCGTGGTAATCGTGAGCGCGGCCTCTCGCAGCGTCTTGCTGGGGATGGTTCCGTGGTGGACGCATGCTCCACCCACTTTTCGCTCTCTCTCGATAAGGGCGACTTTCAGGCCGGCACTTGCTCCTTGGATCGCGGCCTTCTGGCCTCCCGGGCCTGAGCCGATCACGATCAAATCGAATTCTTCGTCTATGGTCATAGCTCCATCGCCGAAACCACGGCTTTAACGTCGTCTTTTTTGGCGAGCAGATCCTGGGCGTCGTCTGGATAGAAATTCAAGTATCCAAAAACCGGATCCTCCGAGAGACTCGCTGCGTTGAAATTGGCGGGATTAATCAGCCAGCTTGCGAGGAGCTGGGAAAGATAGGTGGCGGCAGACTCGTCCTTGAAGCTAGGAGCGGACTCGTACTTTTTGAAGTAGATGGTGGTGGTCTGGAGTTGCTCGGGGAGCTTCCAGTCGACGGCAACTTTCGAGGCGATCTTATGATGGAAGGCGCCGACGAGCTGAGCCACGCTTTTCTTGTCAATCTCCAGGCTCTTTTCCTTGGCGATACGAGCGATTAGCTGAACGGCGATGGGTTTTCCAACGGAATGCAGCAGTCCGCAAAGAAACTGCCCTTCGACATTGCGGCGGCGTTTGCGGGCGATTTCCTTGCCGTAGGCGGCGGAGGCGAGAGCGTGTCGTAGAAGCTGAGTGATCTGCGCCTCGTAGCCAGGCACTTTGAAAATGTCGCTTTGGATGGAAACGGCGATCGCGATTTCGCCAAGGAGATTCATGCCGAGTCGAGCGACCGCCTGCTGGAGCGATACGATTTGGTCGCCTCCGCCGTAGGTAGCGGAGTTCGCGATGCGCAGCACGTGCGAGGCGATCGACTGGTCGCTGTGGATGAGTTGGGAAAGTTCGCTTACCTCCGCGTTCGGATCGTCGGTGAGCGTGAATACCTTGCTTGCCACTCTAGGCATGACAGGGAGCTCAAGATTCGAGGAAGAAAGTCCTTCTTGGATTTCCGCAGCGATTGCCTGCTTTGGAGAAGAAATATCGGACGATACTGGATCGGTTGACATGGAACTAGTGGATGGCGTCTGTGGTTATTCGGGTAAAACGTGAGTTTCCTGAGACCCTTTCTCTAATCGGCAAGCGCATCACCTGGTTAAACGATTTCCATGGGGAAAACAGGCGCTTGCACTGAGGGGATAGCCTCTACGTATGAGGCATTCTGCTCTGTCAGAGTAACTACCTAACCTTTTCCTAGCGGATAACCGCGCCTTAAGTGCTAATAAGTAATGGGGCCGCAAATAGTTAAGGTTTCCAGTTGAGAGATGGTTAGAGTCGGACGATGGTCAATGGAGCTTCCTTTCATTGGAAAATTCGTTTTTTCTCGCTAGAGCCTCACCCCACACCCTCAACCCCTGATCGACAATGCCGCTAGTAAACATCTCTCCAGAACGACTGGATACGTTGGCGCACGAGGCCTTGGGATACGTGTTCAAGTCCATGGCGGAGGAGGGGGCGACGTTCTCCAAGGACGCTTGGCTCGTAGGCTTGGAAGAGGCGGGCGCGGATCTCTTTCCCGACGTAGAAGCGTTTAAGAAGGGCTATTTCACCATCGTGGTCGGCTACATTGGCGACGCAAAAGGGCTAGTGTGGCTCTCGATCACGCGAGAGCTGGCTCGGGAGCTAACGATGAAGATCCTGGACACGGCTTATATCGATTGGGAAGCGGAAGAGTCGGCGGAGACGCTTAACGACGCGATGGGCGAGCTGGGCAATTCATTTGTCGGGCTCATCAAAGGGGGGCTGACCAAGAACTTCCCGAATCTCATGCTGACGACGCCCAAGGTGATCGCCGGCGCGCGACTGAATATCGACGCCTCGCTCTTGAGCTTTCGGAAGCAATACCTGTTCACAGTCATGGGTGAGCCGGTTCTGGTCGATTTCTGCCACGAGTAGCGTCGCGTCGAAGAGCGAGAGGGAACCTAGGTCTCGGCGAATCCTCTTGGATGCGGCTCTTTTGCAGATCGGATTTGACCTGAAGGTGGATTGAGCACACGAATTTCGTGTCGAATGATCGTTTTTACAAGTGATGAGGCTACGGTGAATTCATTGGCTCGAGCAAACCTCGAGGCCGATTGCTGGGCCTGGTCGGAGGCCTTGCATGTGGGTCCGGTTAGTCGGACGGCCGATTTAGAGGCGTTCGCCCAGGAGCGGACTCGGGTCTACGAGTCGCTCGGTTGGGACGAATGGGTGGAGGTCGAAGCCGATTTCAAGTTGCGGAACGAAGCTTTGAGCGCAGCGATCCGAGACGAAGAGGAGATTGCGCTGCTTTTCGGAGCGGGCATTCGAGACCAGATGCCACTGGCGCGACTGTTGTCATGGCTCGTGGATCAATCGCCGGAGGCTCTGGAGCGAACGAAGCTGGCCCTGTTGGACGGGCTGCTCTCGGGCGAATCGGATGAAGCCCTCGCCGCTCGGGTGGGAAACGCCAAAATGCCGACCCCGGAGCAGGTCGAGGAATATAGATCGGCCTGGAAAGCCTTCACCGCTGAGGATCCGACGGGTTTGGAGCTGGTTTTTGGCGGGCTCGAGTCGGGGCCGCTCAAAGGCGCTTTGGGTCGCCTGTTGAGGGAGTGCCCGAGTTCCGAGAACGGTCTGTCGCTTACCGAGGCCCAGATTCTCGACACTTTGTCTTTGGGGGTGACGAGCCCGGCGGACTTGTTCGAAAGCTGCCGGGAAACGGAATCCGCTCCGTTTCTCACGAATTGGGAGTTCTGGGCGATGCTGGAGCGGATGACGAAGGGATCGAGCCCGTTGATGCGCGTTGTGGTCGGCGAGTCTTTCCTTTGCCCGCCCAAGGAAGTAGCGTGGGAGGAATTTCATAGCCAGTCGCTCGCGCCGACCGAGTTCGGGGAGCGCGTTATGGCTGGCGAGGAGCACTACGGGCTGGCGGATTTCCAGGAGCGATGGCTCGGCGGAGCCCGTCTGGCGAAGGAGGACCTATGGTTCTGGGACTATCGAAAGGGTGGGCTGACGCAGTCGCCGACAATCCCATCGGTGTTGTGAATGGCTCGTGAAATAGGCCTGGAGCGGGGGATGCGATATTTTTTTAGCAGCTTCGCGCGACTATTTCCCGAAGGTATGTGTTCTGAAGTTAATAGGAAGCTCGACCCCTACGGTCGCTACCAAAAATGACAGATTCCCAAAGCTTCGAGTCCTTCATGAGAAGCTATCAGAACATGGTTTATACTACGGCATACAGACTATTGGCGAGCCACGCGGAAGCGCAGGACATCTCGCAGGAAGTCTTTTTGAAGGCGTACGACCGATTCGACGAAATCGGCGGAAGCCCTCGCGTTGGGGGCTGGCTGAAGACCGTCACCCGCAACATGTGCTTGAACCACTTGACCCGCCATCGCAGAAGGTGGCGCCATTTTTCTGATTTCAAACGCGAAGGACAGGATGATGATTCGGATTTCGAAGCGACCCTGGCGGACGAAAGCGCTTCGAGTGGAGGATTCGATGATTCGCAAGATCAGCGCTCGATGCTAGAGGGCGCTATGGCAGATTTGCCAGACGATCAGCGTGCGGCGATCGCCCTCTACCACTTCGAGGACATGCCGTACCAGGAGATCGCGGCTCGGCTGAAAGTATCCCTGAGCAAGATAAAGACGGACATCATGCGCGGCCGCCAAGCGTTGAAGTCTAAACTAGAGATGAAGCGAGGAGAGCTGGGAATTTGAAATGAGCAAGGAATTTGAAAACGAATGGGAGCGCGAGCTGGACGCTCGCCTGAAATCGCTGCCCGAGATGGAAGCGCCGACGAACCTGATAGCGAATGTAATGGGGATAATCGAGCAGCGTAGTTCGCTCGCTTGGTATCGACGACCCTACTACACTTGGACGAGCTCGACGAAAGTCGCGATGGGTGTCATGTCCGCGCTGTTGGGGGTCCTGATTTTCGCAGGATACCGCTATGGAATGGACGCGGCTTCGATGTCCACAGTTAAGATGGAGATCGGTCAACGGATTGGAAGCGCTCTGGAAATCGCGAATGGATTGAAAACGGGTTTGGCCGCGGTCGGTCGAGTAGCGTTGGGGCAATACGCCATCGCCTTGCTGATTCTGACCTCGGTCGTTTGCGGATTGGCCTTCGGGACAGGAACCGCTGTATGGAAATTATTGAGACCAATAGAGACGCAGCGTTTTGCGTAGAGTAGAAAAGAGTTTTGTTAGCATGAAAAAAGATTGGATCAGAAAAGCCGCTGCCATTTTGTGGATGAGTCTATTGCCGTTCGCTGGCTTCGCTCAAGACGAGCCGGAACCAGCCGCCGCCGAAGATGAGGCGCAAGAATCCGAGGGCATTGCGACTCCCGAAGAAGTAGCGGAGGAGATTGAGGCTGAACCTAAAAAGCAGGAAAAGCCAAATCGGAAGAACCGGTTTCCGAACCGCAATGACAGTGGCGATTCGAGTCTCGTGAGCATCATGACTGACGCCCACCTGACGGCGGACAAAGCGGTTGAGGAGATGGTTACGATTCTCGGCAGCTCCCTTGTGGAAGGAGAGGTTGAGCGCGAGATGGTCACCGTGCTCGGGAATAGCCGATTGGAAAGCAAGGTCGGTCGCGAGATGGTGACGGTGCTGGGCAACGCGTATGTTAACGGGACCGTGGGGAGAGAGGTCGTAGTGATCATGGGCAACTTGGAGCTTGGCCCGAACGCCGACGTACGCGACATCACCGTGGTCGGCGGGCGCGTGGACAAGGATTTAGACGCGGTCGTTTCCGGTAGCTACAACGAGGTCCCGATCTATCTGCCGTTCGTATTCGATAGCTGGGACAGTCTTCATCCTTATATTTACGAGGGGCTTGCGCTTGGACGATTCGTGGTCCCAAGCATCGATTGGTCGTGGATGCTCGCGCTTGGAGCGCTTGGAGTGTTGGTCTTGATTGCGGCGGCCTTTCCGAAGCCGTCGATCGCGTGCGTCGATGCGATGGAAAATCGGCCTGCCCAGTCGATCGTATCCGGATTCGCATTTCATCTGGTGGGAACGACTTTGATCTCGGTATTGGCACTTCTGTTGATCGCAACGGGAATTGGGATCCTGGCGATCCCCTTTTTGGGGATGGGGATGCTCTTCATGTGGATGCTGTCGATCATCGCGGTCTACGGTGTAATCGGGCGACGGTTCGGAGCGAAAAAGAATATCGCGATAGCCACGCTTATCGGTGGAGTTAGCGTGACGCTGTTCTACGCTGTGCCGTTCTTAGGTGTGTTGGTCTTCCTCTCGATCAGCGTCGTCGGATCGGGAGCAGTTGTCGTATCCATCTTTTCGGCACTCTCCAAGAATGGTTCTCGGTCAAGGAAGTCGAAAGCGGCCCGCGTGTCGCAGGCTTCCAGAAAACGCCCAGAGCAATCGATCAAGTCATCGGCGATCTCCGATGCGAAATCAGTCCCTGCACCCACAGAAGAGGAAGGGCCTAGTGTACTCGGCCTTGAGGCTGAGGCGCCGGTTGATGAATTGCCTCCACCGGACGAGGAAGCGCTTGATGTCAATGAGCCGGTAGGATTTGGGCCGCGATTCCTGGCGCTCTTGATTGACTTTATGGTGGTGACCTTCGGGTTGGTCGCTATCGAGAATTTCGCATTGTTCGGAAGTGTCGACCTTATGGATAATCTGCTGCTGTTCTGGTTCGCCTATCATCTGATTTTCTGGATGTGGCGTAGCACGACATTGGGCGGCGTGGCGCTTGGGTTGAAGATCGAACGGACCAATGGCGAAGATCTCACCTTTGGCGTTTCCCTGGTGAGGTCGCTCGCGTCGATCATATCATTCGTCTGCCTGGGATTCGGGTTCTTCTGGGCGAGCTGGGATGAAGAAAAACAAAGCTGGCACGACAAGATCGCCGGAACCGTAATCGTACGTGTCCCCAAAGGCGTATCCTTGATCTGAGGACGGATCGCCGAGTGTAGGAGCCTACTTGCAGGCTCGTACATTTAAAAAAACGATTCAAGTGGATGAACGCAGCAGCTATCGCATCGCTCAAATATCGACGTCGGAGGAGTCGGGTTCGGCGGTTCCGGGGAAGAAGAGTTCGCCGGAAGTGTAGTCCGTCCCGAAGGTCATTCTCAGAGTGGCAACTTGCCGGATGGCGGACTCGATCTGCTCGACTGTTATCGGCGAGAGAGGGTGGATGAAAGCGGAATACAGTTTGTTGTCCCCGATCGCGTAGCGCGCGTCGAGAGCGGAATGGAAATTGGCGTGCATAGAGAGATAGAGCTGCTCGACTGGCAGCTTCTCCACGTCCATGATCTCGCTAATGATCCGCATGCGATCGGCGTTCGCGTCGGAGATGCAGATCAGCTGCGCTCCGTCGTATTCGAAAACGGTGACATTGTCCTGCACGTCGATTATTTCCGCGTAGGCGGCGATCGATTCGTGCAAGGCTTCCTGGGTCATCGGTTCAGCGACGGCGGTCCCGCTAAGCGATAAGGCAAGGAGAGATAGTACAAGTTTGGATTTCATAGGGCATAAGAGGGTTCGGATTAGTTAGTACTTCAAACGACGCTCCGTGCCAAGCCTGTGATTGCGGTGAAATAACTATGTAGGAGCCTGCTTGCAGGCGATATTCTTCTGGTCGCTTAAGTGGGGATCGCCTGCAAGCAGGCTCCTACACTCGGCAGGTACAATCGCTCCGTCGCAAAACCAAATGATCGCGTCCAATCTTGACTTGGTGTCCTGCAATCTATTGCGAGATTGAAGAAGCAAAGTAGAGCTGTACCTGTCCCAACACCTAGCTAGAGTACGTGACGCCCATGCAATTCACTGAAACGCAAAAGAAGATTCTCCGCGCCAGCCTGTCGCTGGCCTTCTTCGGCCTGTCGTCTAGCCTTTGGGGACAATCGGAAGCGGGTTTGCAAAAAGGTCGCGAACTCGCTACGCAGTATTGCGTGATCTGCCACGAGCTCCCTAGCCCGGATCTGCTTCCGAAAGAGAGTTGGGAAGTAGCGCTCGCATACATGGGGCTTTTCCTTGGCGTGGTCGATTATAGCTATCTTGAAGGAGACTCCGAACTCGCGATGGACACCGTCGAATTGCGCGAGGAGCTTTTGAGAGCAGCCAATTTGGTGCCCGCCCAGCCGGCGATTTCGAATGGGGATTGGCAGGCGTTGCGAACCTATTATGTATCCAGCGCTCCGGACGCGGCGGTCCCTCAGCTCTCGAGGCTGGAGATAGTTGAAGACGCGACCTCGTTTACTGTCTTGCCGACTCAGTACCGTATGGAACGGGCCATCACTTCGATGATTCATATAGATGAGGCCAACGGCTTGCTGCTCATCGGCGACAGTGGCTCGGAGCTGCTCACGATCTTAGACCGGAAAATGAGTTTTTACGATGGTCTCGCAACGCCCGATATGTATCTCGTCGATGCCGAGATGAAGGGCGACCAGATCTTTTTGTTGTCTATCGGTGATTTGTTCGCGTCTCGCATTGGCCACAAACTAGGGAGTCTGATGCAGGGGAAAGAGATTGGCGGGGTCTATATTGACATGAAGGTAGTGTTGGAAGGACTCCACCGACCATCCGACTTCGCCTTAGCCGATCTTGACAATGACGGAATGGACGAGCTGCTGGTGTCCAATTTTGGCGAATACACGGGCAATTTTTCGATTTATCGACGCAATCCGGAAAGCGGAAATTTTCTGACAGAGCCGCAGGTGCTTAGCTCTCAGCCGGGGATCGTGAAAAGCGAGCCCCACGATTTCAATGACGACGGGCTTTTAGATATCGTCGTCCTGATGAGCGACGCCCGCGAGAATGTCAGCATTTTCATTAATCAGGGAGACGGTTCCTTTTCGCAGAAAATCGTCGTCGAACAGCATCCTTCATTTGGATACACCGGCCTCGAATTGCGCGACTTCAATAGCGACGGGCTCATGGACCTAGTGACTATCAACGGCGACAGTGGCGATTCGGATCCGTACAATACCCTGAAGCGCGACCACGGCATCCGCGTTTATCTAAACCGTGGCGAACTCCAGTTCGAAATGGTCTATTTCTATCCCATGTTCGGAGCCTATGGGGTAGAGGTGGAAGATTTCGACCAGGATGGCGACTACGACATGGCTGCCATTTCCTATCACCCGGACTTCGCTCAGACGCCGCCGGAGAACTTTGTCTATCTCGAGCAGACGAGCCCTCTTGCCTTCGCGCCCAAGACGCATCCGGCCACCTACGATGGGCGTTGGTTGAGAATCGAGTCCGGAGACGTCGATGGCGATGGCGACAAGGACCTCGTTCTAGGAGCCGCCTACCTGCCTGTGGGGATGAGGGCCAGCCATCTGGATCGGTTCCAGGAGCTGCTGCAAAAAGGAGTGCCTTTGCTCGTGTTGGAGAATCGCTTGAAGGATTAGGTGATTAAGGTAGCGGCCGATCTCCGAGCGGCCATT